>JAISOP010000154.1 GCA_031275525.1 Tannerella sp. | reverse complement strand
ATCATCAGCCGTAACTGGCGAGCGTGGAAAATATCCAGGTGCGCGTCCGATAAATAAGCCTTCAGCGAAAATCGCGAGTAGGGCGCCATCGTATTCCCGTAGCGCCACAGGCGGGTATCATTTTCCCACCGGTACAGGAAGTCCAGGTCTTCCGGTTCCATCGCCCTTAATCGAACCGTTTCGTTTTCAAGCAGTCTCATAGTTACAGCCGGATTGTATCATTAAAATCCACCCGATTGATGATGGAACGTCCCAGCGTGACTTCATCGGCATACTCGATTTCGTCGCCGATCGCCACGCCGCGTGCCAGGATGGTCACTTTCACGCGGTGAGGCGCCAGTTTACGGTAAAGGAAGAAGTTCGTCGTATCGCCCTCCATCGTGGCGCTGAGCGCCAGCATGATTTCCTGTATTTCTCCGGTCGCCACACGCTGCACCAGACTGTCCACCTCCAGGTCCGCCGGGCCAATACCGTCCATCGGCGAAATAATGCCTCCCAACACATGATAAAGGCCATGAAACTGCGCCGTGTTTTCAATGGCCATCACATCCCGGATGTTTTCCACCACGCAAATCAACGAACGGTCGCGCTTCGGGTCGGCACAGATGGAACAATGGCCTTCGTCACAAATATTGTGACATTCCCGGCAATACTTCACCTCCTCGCGCAGGGCCGACAGCGCCGACGTCAACCGCGAGGTATAGCCTGCATCACGCCGCAACATGTATAACGCCAGTCGCAGCGCCGTTTTCCGGCCAATCCCCGGCAATGCGGCCAACTCGTTAACGGCATTTTCCAGTAAAGCAGATGGATATTTCCGGTTCATGGGTGGTTGCAGGATAATTCCCGACCGGCGTACATCCGTTCGTAATAGTTCATATAGTCGCCTTTCGTGATTTCCTCCACCCAGTCCTGATGTTCCAGATACCAGCGTACCGTCTTCATAATACCCGTTTCAAAGTCCGTTTCGGGAGTCCAGCCCAGTTCGCGTGTAATCCTGGCCGGGTCAATGGCGTAGCGCCGGTCGTGTCCCAGACGGTCTTTCACGAACGTAATCAGGCCGTCGTTTATCCACTCGATAGACAACAGACCGTCCGGCCCTGTTTCCCTTTTCTTCAGCGCCCGGCGATATTCCGGAACCTCGGTGAGCAACCGGCGGACGGTACGGAGTACGGTACGGACGATTTCAATGTTCTGTCGTTCGTTGTGCCCTCCTACATTATATATATCACCCGCCCGGCCCCGGTGAATCACCGCGTCGATCGCCTTGCAGTGGTCCTCCACATACAGCCAGTCGCGCACATTCGTTCCGTCGCCATACACCGGAAGCTTTTTCCCTTCCAGGATATTTTTGATGATTAAGGGGATCAGTTTCTCCGGAAAATGATACGGCCCGTAGTTGTTGGAACAGCGCGTGATGCTGACGGGCATACGGTAGGTATCGGCGTAGGCCTTTACGAACAAGTCGGCGCCGGCCTTGGAAGCGCTGTAGGGACTGTGCGGGTCGAGCGGCGTCGATTCCCGGAAATAATCTTCCGCGCCCAAACTGCCGTAAACCTCGTCGGTAGAAACCTGGTGAAAACGTACACCCTCCCGCCAGACCGGATAACCGTCCGGGTCCATGCCCGTCACCCAAGCCTTGCGGGCAACATCCAGTAAGTTTTGTGTCCCGAGGATATTGGTTTCCAGAAATAACTGCGGATTCTCAATGCTGCGGTCAACGTGACTTTCCGCCGCAAAATTCACCACACAGTCAACGGCATATTCCGTAAAAAGACGCTCTGCCAACGGGCGGTCGCCGATGTCTCCCTTGACGAATATACACCGGCGGCCGTCCATATTTTCACGGATCGTCCCCAGGTTGCCCGCATAGGTCAGCAGGTCCAGAATCACGATTCGCGCCTCCGGATGGGCGGACAACATGTATTTCACGAAATTGGCGCCGATAAATCCCGCGCCGCCGGTTACCAGATAAGTATTCATTGCTTTATAGTGTTAGGTATTCAAAATTCAGTTCCGCATCTTTCAGCAACGGCAGATTCCTGTCTTTCCCGGAGAGGATCAACGCCTCCTGTCCCGTCGATTTCCAGTCAATTCCAATCGCCGGGTCATCAAAGCGGATGCCGCGTTCGGCGGACGGGACCTGCGGCCGGTCCACTTTGTAGGTAAAGACAGCCGTCTCGCTCAGGACGTGAAAACCATGAGCAAATCCTTGCGGAATATACAATTGCAATTTATTTTCCCCGGACAGTTCGACGGAAAAGGCTTTTCCGAAAGTAGGCGAAAGGAGGCGGAGATCCACGGCCACGTCCAGTACCCTTCCCTGTACCACACGCACCAGTTTCGCCTGTGAAAAGGGCGCCAACTGGTAATGCAGTCCGCGGAGTACCCCCCTTACCGAACCGGATTCATTGTCCTGCATGAAGGGAACGGAACCGATATGCTTTTCAAAGTCAATCTGTTGATACGTTTCCATAAAATAGCCTCTGTGGTCGTTGAACACCTTTGGTTCCAGGAGCCAAAGGCCGGGAATAGTTGTTTCAATATAATTCATGTACAAAATAATAATCACTCCAAAAACGCGAACAAAGGAAGTCTTTTTCCGGCAGATAGGCAAAAGATTCAATCATTCAATCAGGGCCGCGCATCTAAGGAACTGTCAAGAAATAAACCATCCATTTACGGGTCTGTTTTTCGCATTCCTTCAGCCCGAAAATGATTACATACCCCGGTATGCGCACATTTTCGGGCTTTGTACTGCAAAAAAC
>JAISOP010000145.1 GCA_031275525.1 Tannerella sp. | reverse complement strand
AATGAAACCGGGGGCTACAAGTGCAAAGCTACCGGCAATAAAATAGGAAATCGTAGATGCATATACGATTTCCCGGAAGGATTTCCCTGTGTTGAACTTTTTCTCCATAAACTAACGGGTCCGGTTACCGGGGTTGCCCGGAGAACCGGACCGTGCCCGTTCATTTTTTAGGATAGCCGATCGGATTGTTCATAATGGGGAACTGGTTGTCGTTTAACTTCAGCGCCCTCCGGAGTTCATCCCTGTCCATCGAAGCACGCGGAACGGTGGAAAGCCCGGCAGCGGCGCAAAAGAGATTGATGTTTTGCGTCACAATCCCCGCATCGACCGCCCCCATGAGCTTCGTCTGTTCGGCTTTCGGGTCGCCTAACTTGTCTAAGTTGATGACCGTTACAAGACATACCGGCGCTATTTTGGCAAAATCCTGGCTGCCGGCCACGGCGCCTCGGTAATCGCCCGCAGCCACG
The DNA here is from genome assembly GCA_031275525.1 of Tannerella sp. GTDB lineage: Bacteria > Bacteroidota > Bacteroidia > Bacteroidales > Tannerellaceae > Tannerella. The sequence continues at coordinate 2,425 of JAISOP010000145.1, read as the reverse complement.
GGTTTCAGCGAATGAGCCTGCGCGTCATACAGGTAAGCGCCGTCTGCACGCACTGCGTAAACGTCGATTTCCTGCCTGTTCATGGCCGAGGGCGCCGTACGTTTCCCGTCCGGGCGGTTGACGCCGTTCGCCGCCCAAAGCAAGTCGGACAAATCCTGCAAGCCCAACTCCTGCATACTGTATTCGCGTTCGGAATGCCGGTCCGCAAGCGCTTTCATCGTAGCGGAACCGCGCGTTTTATCCGGAGCCTTCAACTTGATTTCCTGCAACTCCTGTGCAGACATACCCACTGCCATCAGGCAGCATATCCATCCAATCATGATTCTCTTCTTTTCCATATACTATAAATTAAGAAATTAGTTTCGACAAAAGTAGGCAAAATTCCGGTGCAAGACAACAATTCTCCATTCTCCATTCTTGGAAGTTCTCAATTCCCGTCGTCCAGTGCGTCAATCGCCTTGAGCCAGAGGGTGGCGGAGGCATCGCTGGGCATACGCCAGTCGCCGCGTGGCGAGAGGCTGATGGAACCTACTTTGGGGCCGTCGGGCAGGCAGTTGCGCTTGAACTGCTGGGTGAAAAAACGACGGAAAAAGACGCCTAACCATTTCCGGATCACTTCCCGCTTATGGGTATCCTTGAACGCTTGCTGTGCAAGGAAATATATTTTTTCCGGCGATGCGCCGAAACGGATGAAATGATACAGGAAAAAGTCGTGAAGTTCGTAGGGGCCAACCAATTCTTCCGTTTTCTGGCGAATGGCATTGTTTTCGTCCGCCGGAATGAGTTCGGGGCTGATGGGGGTATCGGCAATGTCCATCAGGATACTCCCGGATGCCTTGTCCACCTTGTGCTGCGCTACCCATTTCACCAGATATTTCACCAGTGTTTTGGGAATGCCCGCATTCACCGCATACATGGACATGTGGTCGCCGTTATAGGTGGTCCATCCGAGCGCCAGTTCGGACAAATCGCCCGTTCCCACCACCAGCCCGTTTTCCAGGTTGGCCAGGTCCATCAATATTTGCGTACGTTCACGGGCTTGCGTGTTTTCGTAGGTGACGTCCTGCGTCTCCCCGTCGTGCCCGATGTCTTGGAAATGCTGGCTACAGGCCTCTTTGATGGATATTTCCCGGAAGGTGACGCCTAAGGAAATGGCCAGTTGAGAGGCATTCCGGTGGGTACGCCCGGATGTGCCGTAGCCCGGCATGGTGACGGCGATGATGTGTTTGCGGGGTAATCCGAGCGTGTCGAAGGTCATGAGGGCAACCAGCAACGCCAGCGTGGAGTCCAGGCCGCCGGATACGCCGATAACGACTTTTTCCGTATGAGTGTGTGCCAGGCGTTTGGCCAGGCCGTTGATTTGTATATGGAAGACCTCTTCGCAGCGTTCGTCGCGCGTGTGGTCAACCGCAGGTACAAACGGCGTCGGGTCGATGGAACGGGTCAGCGTGATGTTCTTTGCCGCCGGCAACTCGAACGGGACGCTTACCGGCTCCAAACGCTGCCGGAGGATGTCCAGCCCCTGCGTGAAACAGGTGTTCACCTGCCGGTCGTGATCCAGGTAATCAATGTCTATCTCGCCCACCAGCAGTTTTTCCCGCATCGGGAAGCGTTCGGATTCGGCCAGCAGGACGCCGTTTTCGGCAATGAACCCCTTGCCGGCAAACACCAGGTCTGTGGTCGATTCGCCGAAACCGGACGAAACATAGACATATCCTGCTATGCAGCTGGCCGATTGCTGCCGGATGAGTGATTTCAGGTAGTCGTTCTTCCCGATTAGCTCGTTGCTGGCCGAGAGGTTGACCAGGATATTGGCGCCCTGCATGGCCAGCAGCGCACCGGGCGGAACGGGCGTCCAGAGGTCTTCGCAAATCTCGATGCCGACCGATACCTTCCCGGCCGTAAAGAGCAACTGCGTGGAGATGGGGTAATCCCTGCCGCCGATGCTTACCGTTCCGTTCCGCAGTTCAGCGCCCGAAGAAAACCAACGTCTTTCCTGAAATTCCCGGTAATTCGACAGGTAAGTTTTGGGGACAATGCCGATAATCTGCCCTTTCTGAAAGACGACCGCCGTGTTAAGCAACTTGTTTTCCGTGAGGAGGGGCATGCCTGCAATGCAAAGCGTTGCGACCTCTTTCGTCCGCCGAACCAGTTCCAGCAACGCCTGTTCCGCATTCCGCAACAGACATTCCTGGGCGAAAAGGTCCATACACATATAACCCGTGACGGCCAGTTCCGGGAAGGCGAGGATTTGAACCCCCTGCGTTTCCGCCTTCCTCAGCAGATGTTCCATCTGCCGGATGTTATAGTCGCAGTCGCCCACCTGCAAGAGTGGAACCGCCGCGCCGACTTTGATGTATCCGTACATAGCAAAATTGCATATAATTAAGGAACAAAGGTAACGAAAAAATAAAAAGACCGGTAT
>JAISOP010000101.1 GCA_031275525.1 Tannerella sp. | reverse complement strand
AAAAGCCTGTCATCCCGCGCCTGACGCGGGATCCCCCCGAAAAAAGGACACTGGTTTTCAGGGGATTGCGGGTCAAGCCCGCAATGACAAATACGCTCCAAAGGACTTTTGAGACAGCCCCTGCATTGAACTGCGCAGCAGTTCTATATGAATAACCCCGAACAAGCTGAAGGCGCAGTTCGGGGATACGGCAACCGATACCCCACCCCAGAACTGCGTAGCAGTTCAATAGCCCCGCTACCAACCGTTGAACTGCTCGTACCTTCGCAGTTCCGGAGAGAGGAGCGACCGTTCGATCCCTGCGCTGTGCCTTCGGCTTGCACGGGGTTATTCGCAAGTACAGTGAGTCTTGCTCCGAAGGAATCCGGCTGTCGATTTACAGGATTGACAAGGGTAGTTTCCACTTATACCGCGCGCGGTATAATTCTCTTTCATCTCGCCGTCTTCTTTTTTCCTTTCACCCTTTCTTTTTTCCGTTTCGGCATTTTTCCAACCGTCCTGTGCCGGACTTCTTGCTATTTTTGTCCCGGAAAAAAGAATAGCAGATAATGAAAAAGATTGTTTCAGGTTTTATCGCGACTTGCATCGCTATGACGGGAGGTACGGCTCTTGCGCAGGAGGCCTTTCCTCCCGTTTACCGTTTCACACTGGAAGACTGTCTGAATTATGCGCGGACGAACAATTACACCCTCCTCTCCCTGAAGCTCTCGGAAGACGCCTCGGAAGATGTCTACGGGCAGTCCGGAAAAGAACGCCTCCCCAGCCTGAGCGCCTCCCTCAGCGAAAACATGAGCAGCGCCAGGGAAAGCGGCGCTTCCTGGAACGGGAACTACGGACTGAATGCCGCTCTCACCCTCTATCAGGGCGGAAACATCACGAACGCTATCGAACAGAACAAACTGAAAATGGAACAGGCCGCTTACCGGACTTCCCAGTATGAAAACACGTTAACGATTCAAATCCTGCAAACATTCCTCTCCGTCTTGGCTAATGAGGAATTGCTCAACTATCAGGAAGCTGTACTCGCCGCCAGCGAAGAACATCTCAAACAGGGCAGGGAACAGTTTCAATCCGGGAAAATACTGCAAAGCGATTACCTGCTGCTCGAAGCGCAATGCGCCAATGATAAAAACAGTCTGCTCAACACGCAAATATCCCGCGACAACAGCCTGTTAAGCTTGAAAACACTGCTCGCCGTCTCCCCCGAAAACGACCTCCAAATCATTTATCCCGACACCGCCGCCCTCCGGGAAATGAGCCTCCTGCCTTCCCTGAACGAAGTCATGAACACCACCTTCCATTCGCTGCCCGACTTGAAAATCAGCAGTTACAGCGTCGATATTGCCCGGACAGGTCTTAAATTGGCGAAAGCCAACTATTTGCCAACGGTCAGCCTGCAAGGGAGCATCGGCACGGGACATGCCGCCGATTACAGCCGTTTCGGCGCTCAACTCTCCGACCGCCTGAACGGGCAGATCGGAATTTCGCTCACTGTCCCGATCTACGACAACAGCCGCACCAAATCGAAAGTGACGCAAAGCCGGATCGCCCTCCAACAGGCGGAACTGGATAAAAAACAAACCGAACTGGACGTCCGTCAAACCGTTGCAACGGAATATCAGGAAGTCGTATCCGCCCGCAACCTCTATCAGACAACCCGTATCCGGCAAAACGCCTACTCAAAAACGTTCGACGTGTACCACGCTCAATTTCAGGCCGGAGCGATTACTGCCGTCGATCTCCTGCAACAGCAAAACAACTATATCAACGCCCTGAACGACTATATTCAAAGTAAATACGAATTTATGCTGAAACGGAAAATACTGGACGTCTATATGGGTATTCAAGTAAAAATGTAAAACAAATGATATGCAGATGAAAAAGAAAACAATCCTGATTATCGGTATCCTGATCGTAATTGCCGTTCCGATCGCCCTTTTCCTGAAAAAACCGGGAAACGGGGAAATCCGCTTCAACACCGCTCAGGCACAGGAAGCAACCGTTGAAATCACCGTTACCGCCACCGGATACCTCCAGCCGGTAGATAAAGTAGAAGTCGGAACACAGGTTTCGGGCGTAATCGAAAAAATACTCGTGGATTACAATTCACAGGTAAAAAAAGGACAGTTGCTGGCCGAAATAGACAAATCGACGCTGACCGAACAGGTTACGCAGGCCAAAGCCGGCTTGACAAGCGCGGAAAGCGATCTGAAGTACGCCCGGCAAAGTTACGACCGCACCAAACAGCTTTACGACGTAAAGGCAGCTACCGAAGTCGCTTACGAAGAAGCCGTCAACCGTTTGGCGCAGGCCGAAACAACCCTGGCCAGAGCCAAAGCCAGCCTCCATCAGGCGCAGGTCAACCTGTCGTATGCCGAGATTTATTCCCCCATCGACGGCGTTGTCTTAGACCGTTCCGTCGAGCAGGGACAGACCGTAGCCGCATCGTTCAATACGCCGACGTTATTCACGATAGCCAACGACTTGAAAAAGATGCAGGTAGAAGCCGACGTCGATGAGGCCGACATTGGCCGTGTCCGCACCGGACAGAAAGTCCGTTTCACTGTTGACGCCTACAGCGACGACACATTCGAAGGAACCGTCAACCAAATCCGCCTGCAACCGACTGTTACCAACAACGTGGTCACTTACACCGTCATCATCGAAGCCCCCAACCCGGAAGAAAAACTCTTTCCGGGGATGACCGCAAGCATTACCATCACGACGGACGAAGCGACCGGCTTGGCCGTTCCGGCGGCAGCCCTGCTTTTCAATCCCGCCCCGGAAGTCTTCAAACACCTGAAAATGAAACCGGAAAACACGGATTTTACCCCACGGGCGGTTTGGCTGCAAACGCAGGACGGAACGGTTCGCCGGGAAGCCGTAAAAACCGGCCTCACGGACGGGGTGAACACCCTTGTCGAAGAAGGATTAAAAGTCGGCGACACAGTCATCCTTTCGGTTGCCGCCGGAAAAGAAGAAACACCCGCCGCCGCTTCCAACCCCTTCATGCCGAGGCCGCCGCGAAGATAACCGGGATTAATGAAACGAATTATGTCTGATATCATTCAAATACAGCAGCTCCGGCGGACATTTCAAGTCGGCAGCGAAGAGGTGCATGCCCTGAAAGGAATTTCGTTCACCATTCAAACGGGCGAGTTTGTGAGCATTATGGGAACAAGCGGAAGCGGGAAATCCACCCTCCTGAATATTCTGGGCTGTTTAGACCGTCCGACATCCGGAGAATACTGTCTCGACGGAATTGCAGTCAGCCAACGTACCCGGGACGAACTCTCCCACCTGCGAAACCGCAAAATCGGATTTATCTTTCAGTCCTACAACCTCCTTCCCCGAACTACCGCGCTGGAAAACGTGGAATTGCCGTTGCTTTACAACCCCGCGGTTTCGAGCCGGGAACGGAAAGAAAGAGCGGTCCGGGCGCTGGAAGAGGTCGGTCTGCAAAACCGGATGACGCACACACCGAACCAGCTTTCGGGCGGCCAGCAGCAACGGGTCGCCATTGCCCGCGCCATCGTGAACGATCCGGTCATTGTGTTGGCCGACGAAGCCACCGGCAATCTGGATACGAATACTTCGTACGAAATCATGCATCTGTTCCAAAAGCTGAACAGGGAAGGTAAAACCATTGCATTCGTTACGCACGAGCCGGATATTGCCGCCTTTACCGCCCGGACGATCCGCCTGCGCGATGGAATGATCGTTGAATAATTTATAAAAGAATGAACATTTTAAGTCTGTTTAAAATAGCCTCAAAGGCACTGCTTCGCAACAAAACGCGGGCATTTCTAACCATGCTGGGCATCATCATCGGGATAGCCTCGGTTATCGCGATGGTCAGCATCGGACAAAGCTCTTCCCAAAGCATCAACAACCAGATTTCCACGATGGGAACCAACCTGATTATGGTGATGCGCACCAGCCAGCGACAAGGCGGCGTCAATATCGGCTCCACCAATGTGCAGACCCTGAAGGCCTCCGACGCGGAAGCCATTCGGAATCAGGCAAAATACGTGAGCGCCGTTTCGCCGGTGGTAAGCGCCAGCGGGCAGTTAGTCAACGGCGCGAACAACTGGCCGGGCAGCGTACAGGGCGGAAATTCGGAATTGCTTTCCATCCGGAAATACCAAATCGCTTCGGGGACAAACTTTAGCGAACAGGACGTAAAGAGTTCCGCCAAAGTTTGCATTGCCGGCAAAACAGTGGTTGACAACCTTTTTCCCACGGAGGAAAGTCCGCTGGGGAAAAGCATCCGGTTCAACCGGATACCGTTCAAAATCGTCGGCGTACTCGAAAGCAAGGGACAAAACCAGATGGGACAGGATCAGGACGACATCGTCATCGTACCCTATACCACCGTACAGAAGCGGATATTGGCGATCAGCCATATTCACATGATCATGCTTTCCGCCCGTTCGGAGGAAACGGCGAAGCAGGCCACCGGAGAAATAGAGAACATCCTTCGCACCGAACACAAACTGAAACCGGCGCAGGAAAACGATTTTGATGTCCGCACGCAACAGGAAATGCTGGAGATGATGAATTCTGTTACCGGCTTTCTCACCGTCCTGCTGGCGGCCATTGCATCTATTTCGTTAATTGTAGGGGGGATAGGGATTATGAACATCATGTATGTCACCGTCACCGAGCGCATCAAGGAAATCGGGTTGCGCATGTCCATCGGCGCGAAAAACCGGGATATCCTGCTGCAATTTTTATGTGAAAGTATCATCCTCAGTTTGATTGGCGGAATAATCGGGATTTTATTGGGGTTACTTCTGTCGTATGCCGCTACGAAAGGATTGAGTTGGCCGTTTATCGTCAACGTTCCGGCGGTCGGGCTGTCGTTTATCGTTTGCGCCGCCACCGGGATATTCTTCGGGTGGTACCCGGCGAAAAAAGCGGCCTCGTTAGACCCGATTCATGCGCTGAGGTACGAATAAGGGGGCTTAATACTCGTTTAAAGCCAGGATTTCATCGGTTGCCAGACCGGTCAGTTCGCTGATCTCTTTTATCGGCAGCCCTTTTTTCAAACAGGCAATGGCAATTTCTTTCCGTTCTTTTTCCATTCCGATAGCTTCTCCTTCCCGCTTCGCATCCAGCAATACGCTTCGCTCGGTAAGAATGCCATCCCGGAAATGATCGTATGTAAGTAACTGTGCTTTGCTGTAAGCGCTGACTTCCACATATTTTACTGCTTCGCA
>JAISOP010000053.1 GCA_031275525.1 Tannerella sp. | reverse complement strand
GATTTTGTTGAGATGTTTGTGGGGGTAGGCGCTTCGCGGGTGCGCGACCTTTTCCGCCAGGCTAAAGATAAAGCGCCTTGCATTGTTTTTATCGATGAAATAGATGCTGTTGGACGCGCCCGCGGTCGAAACCTGAATATGGGTACCAACGATGAACGCGAAAATACCTTGAATCAGCTGTTAACTGAAATGGACGGATTCGGATCCAATAGCGGGGTAATCATCTTGGCAGCAACCAACCGGGTCGATATTCTGGATAAAGCACTGTTGCGTGCCGGACGTTTCGACCGCCAAATCAATGTTGAACTGCCGGAACTGAACGAACGGAAAGAAATATTTATCGTACACCTGCGAAACATTAAAATCGATGAAACGGTCGATACGGAATTTCTGGCTCGCCAAACGCCGGGATTTTCCGGCGCAGATATTGCCAACGTCTGCAATGAAGCGGCTTTAATTGCTGCCCGTAACGGGAAAGAGTTTGTCCAAAAAGAGGATTTCATGAATGCGGTGGATCGAATTGTGGGCGGACTTGAAAAGAAATCGAAAGTAACAACCTTGGACGAACGCCGGACTATTGCTCTTCATGAAGCCGGCCATGCTACTTTGAGCTGGTTGCTGGAATTTGCCAATCCCTTAGTGAAAGTGACGATTGTACCGCGCGGAAAAGCCCTGGGCGCTGCCTGGTATATGCCCGAAGAAAGGCAAATTACGACTTACCAGCAATTGCAAGACGAAATGTGCGCCACGTTGGGCGGACGTGCTGCTGAAGAATTATTTACAGGTAAAATATCAACCGGAGCGACGAATGATTTGGAGCGTGTCACCAAGCAGTCTTATGCGATGGTCGTCTATTACGGCATGAGTGAACGATTACCGAATTTGAATTATTACGATGCCAGTGGGCAGGATTGGGGATTCAGCAAGCCATACAGCGATGAAACTGCACTTTTGATTGACGAAGAGGTCAAACGGATCATTAATGAGCAGTACGAACGCGCCAAACAGATTCTAAAGGAACACAAAAGTCAGCATCAGGCTTTGACGGAAGTACTTTTGGAGAAGGAAGTCATTTATGCCGACGATTTGGAACGGATTTTTGGCAAGCGCAAATGGCTTTCCCGTTCGCAGGAGATTCTCCGGCAGCAAGAACTGGAAAACCAGGGCAAAGTAAATGGGGATTCCGACAGTAATGCATCTCAAGAGGAAAAAATGCCTGCGGACAAATGAAAAATTTGCTTTTACGGGGGTTGACCGGAGTCTTGTATGTGATACTGATTACAGGAAGTATTTTGTTGAACCGATATACTTTTGCGGGCTTATTTTCAATTCTTCTTTTTTTCTGTCTGCGGGAATTTTACGGTTTGCTCAATACCCATAAAAAAGTACATATATCTACCGTTTATAATAGTGCTGGCGGCGTGTTGCTGTTTGTTTCCGCCGGGCTATATGCTTCCGGAGCATTTCCGTCTGCTGTTTTTGCTGTTTATTTGCTTTATTTAGTGGGGCTTTGGGTTTCCGGTCTCTATACTAAGCCGTCGGATCCGCTTGTTCATACGGCTTATGTTTTGTTGGGACAATGTTACATCGCGCTCCCGTTTGCATTGTTGAATTTTTTGGTATTCCCGGACTGTTTGTCCAGCGGCACCTATTATCCGCTGTTTTTGCTGTCGCTCTTTGTATTTATCTGGCTCAGCGATACCGGCGCTTTTGTCGTTGGGATGCTTTGGGGGAAACACCGGTTATTTCCCCGTATTTCCCCTAAAAAATCATGGGAAGGATTTTTCGGCGGCCTGTTTTTTACCGTAGCGTCTTCGTTTATTTTTGCTTATTATGAGCCGGTTATCCCTTATCATCATTGGATTGGCATCGCTGTTTGGGTTGTTATTTTCGGTACATGGGGCGATTTGGTTGAGTCGTTAATTAAGCGAACCTTAGGAATAAAAGATTCCGGTAGCGCCTTGCCTGGACACGGCGGTTTTTTAGACCGGATCGACAGTTTGCTGCTGGCTGTTTATGCGGCAGTGATTTATGTGCAAGTGATTATTCAAAATTAAGCGTAAGCGTAATCATCCGGGAAATCCCTTTCGAGATGGCTTTCGAGTATTTTTCCCTGTCCTTTTCCGTCAAGTCGGTTCGGTTGTGTTCAATCAGATCGGCAAGTCCGAAGCTGAACCGGAGTTCTGGGGCTATCTTCACTATCGGCAAGTAAAAATCGCAGCCAAAACCAATCGTGAACCCATAATCAATGGGTTTCAATAAGATTAAATCGTCTTTTTTCAAACCTAAATCCAGTGCGCCAAAAACGCCCGTAATCAGGTAAGGGCGATAATTGTTCAAACGCAGGGAACGGATTTTCAAATCCAATGGCAGAGTGATATAGCTGGAACGTACCATCGAATTAACCTGTTGCCCGGTAGCCGGCTCGACAAATTCAAAGTTTTTATCTCCGAAATGAAGCGCCGGCGAAAGACGCAGATTCATAAACGGATTCAAATACATGTCGGCTAATAATCCGACACTGAATCCGGGAGTATAATTGGGTATTGTAGCATACCAGGTTTCGTTATTGAGAGGTATGCCGTTATTTGTCAGGATTAAATCCTGGAAGTTTATCCCGACGATGATCCCGAAGTGATACAGTTTATGATCTCCGTAAGGCTGGTTCTGCACTTTTTGCTGCTGAGCAAAAAGTGCTGTACACAGGATACAGGAAGAAAACAAAAATATGCATGTTTTTTTATTCATAAAGACAATGTTCGCAACGCCTTTATTTAACGATAAAATACCGGGCTTATTGCATAAGCCTTAAGAACTAGAAACTAAGGCGCAAAGCAATGTGGGCTGCTTCGCGCCACTTTCAGTTTTTAGTTTTTAGTTCTCTCCGGGACGATGCTGATGGCATACCCTCCTCCCGGAGCGGATTTCAATGTTAATTTCGTGCGGCTGGTCACTTCCATTTTCCGGATCGTATAAGCCTGCGGATTTGTTTTGTAATGTGCATCTTTCGCGTCGGCGTAAATGGTAGCGATGTATTTTTTGCCCGCTTCGAGGAAGTCGAGCGCGATTTGGGAGGTGAAGCCTTCTTCTCCGCATACGTTTCCAACGAACCAACTGCTGCTGCCTTTGGCTTTCCGGGCGACGGTGATGTATTTTCCGGGTTCGGCTTCCAGGTATTTGCTGTCGTCCCAGTCGATGGCCACGTCCTTGATGAACCGGAATGCGTCGGGGAAACGGTTGTAGTTTTCCGGCAGGTCGGCTGCCATCTGCAAGGGGCTGTACAGGGTGACGTACAGGGCCAGTTGATTGGCCAGCGTGCTGTTTACGTGCGACGTGTTGTTCGGGTTGATCTTTTCAATGTCCATCTCGAAGATGCCCGGCGTGTAATCCATCGGCCCCCCGATTAAACGGGTGAACGGCAGCAGGGTGGCATGGTTGGGCTTGCTGCCGCCGAATGCCTGATATTCCGTGCCGCGGGCGGATTCGTTGCCGATCAGGTTCGGATAGGTTCTGCATATTCCCGTGGGACGCACCGCTTCGTGTGCATTGACCATGATTTGGTAGTCGGCCGCTTTTTCGATGGCGTACAGGTAATGATTGTTCAGCCATTGGCTGTAATGGTGTTCGCCGCGCGGAATCATGTCGCCGACGTAACCGCTTTTGACGGCGTCGTAACCGTTGTCTTTCATGAAGCGGTAGGCGCGGTCGATGTGGCGCTCATAGTTGCGGACGGACGAAGAGGTTTCGTGGTGCATGATCATCTTTATTCCCTTGGCTGCGGCATAGCGGTGGATTTCCTTCAGGTCGAAATCGGGGTAGGGGGTGAGGAAATCGAATACATAATCTTTGGAGTTTCCGAACCAGTCTTCCCAGCCGATGTTCCAGCCTTCGACCAGTACGGCGTCGAATCCGTGTTGGGCGGCAAAGTCGATATATTCCTTCACGTGGGCGGTGGTGGCGCCGTGGCGTCCGCTCGGTTTCACTTGGGTGTAATCGGTAACGCCCAGTTGTACGCCGGACAGGTCGCCGGTATAGGCCCAGTCTTTCGCGCCGGTAATCATTTCCCACCAGACGCCGATGTATTTTACGGGTTTTATCCACGAAACGTCCTCGATTTTGCAGGGGTCGTTCAAATTCAGGGTCATGTTGGACGCTAAAATGTCGCGGGCGTCGTCGCTGACGATAATGGTTCGCCAGGGACTTTGACAGGGTGTTTGCAGATGTCCTTTGGTGCCGTCGGCGTCGGGGGTGAGGTGGGATTCGAAGATGAAGCGTTTGTCGTCCAGATTGAGATGCATGCAACTGTAATTGATCAGGGCGGCTTCGTGGAGGTTGATGTAGAGTCCGTCGTCCGTTTTCAGCATGAGGGCGGTTTGTACGCCGGTGGGGGAGAAGGGGGTTTGGGAGGAGTTGGGGGTGATGGCGGAGGGCATCAGGCTTCTGATTTCCGAGAGGCGGGAAGTGGTGTAGTCGTATTCCTGCGTGTCGTAATCGCCCGGAAGCCAGTAAGCGGCGTGGTCGCCGGTCAGGGCAAACTGCGTGCGTTCTTCTTTTATGACCAGGTAGGTCAGGTTTTTTTGCAGGGGAAATTCGTAACGAAATCCCAGTCCGTCGTCGAAAAGCCGGAAGCGAATTTTGATTTGACGTTGGGTTGCCGGCTGGTTCAGGGTGACCGTCCATTCGTTGTAGCGGTTGCGGATGTCTTTTGTTTCGCCCCAGACGAGTTGCCATGTTTCGTCGAAGGAAGCCGTTTCGGCGCCGAGGATTTGAAAGCCGCTGAAAAGATTGGTCTTTTCGTCTTTGTTCTCCGAAGTGTTTCCTTCGGGGGAAAAGTCGTCGAAGGTCCGCTTGATGCCTTCGGCAACCAGTTCCAGCCCCAATCGGCTCGGCTTGATTACTTCTTTTCCCTTGAAGGCAAGGGTGTAGGTGGGAGAGCCGTCGGCGAGGAGGGCGAAGTTCATACTTAGATTTCCGTCGGGGGAAGTCAGTGTCTGCGCATTCAACAGGGAATGCGACAAGGATAACAGGAAGATTATTCCCAATGCTTTTTTTATCATAACTGTTATAAACTAAAAATTTAAAACTAAAAGTTGCGCGCAAGGCGCGAGTTGTTTCGCTTATTTATTTATATCTTTGTACTCGTTTATTAATTGTAATCAGTTAAAATTATGCCGACATTATTAACGCCCGTTGCGGCCTGTCCCGTCCACTCCAATGCTTCTCTGTCAAAAATGGAAAAGAAATTACTTGAACAATATGACGCCGATATAGTCCGGCTGCGCGAATCGCTTGCCGGAACAGAGCCGTTAAAAGGAGTGGAATACGACGAACACGGTATTCCGCTCGGCTACACCGTAATGGAATGGTTCGACGCATTAGACCAAAAACTGATCGCGAATGGGGGCGAGGAATATCGCGAACAGGCAAACCAAAGGCGCTCCGAATGGAACAAGGAAGGACAATGGAAGTTTGATATGCTCTGATTAAATGAATTTTACCATCATTTTTTCTCCTTTGTCCAAAAGGGATATAGCCAATACCTTTCATTATATTACTCATGAGTTGAAAGAACCTTCGACTGCAAATAAATATGTTGAAGGGATATATCAGTCCATTAAAAAACTTGCTGCAAACGGAAATATTTACGCTCCCAGTGAAAGAGAATATATTCAAAACCTTTACGGCCCCAATGCGCGAACAGTTCGCTATAAGAAAATGACGATTGTTTTTAATATTATCGGCAATATTATACTTATTCGCCGCGTAATGGCAAGCAGTTTGGTACGCTGATTCTTTTTCCTTTCCGTTCATTGCTTTCATTATATTTTACTTTTTGAAATACAGCCGGTATTCGCCCGCAGCCAGCGTAACGGTTTCCGTTTCCGCTGCCGTTGTTATTTCGGCATTGGTAAAATGCTCTTTCCAGTTTCCGGCCGCACCGAAGTTCACGTTTTTGGCGACGGGGACTACATCGAAATTCGCCATGACCACCGCTGTTTTATCCGGCGACTTTAAGACCATGTATTTAAAATTGTGAGTCAAGTCGGCCGTATAGTCGGAGGTTGAGAAGAGCGGATCGTTTTTGCGCAGGGCAATCATTTGCGCATATACGTCGTGCAGGGCTTTGCGGCGGGGATCGTCGTAATAATCCCAGCGGACGGGTTTTTTACCCAGCCGGTCGGCGCCGTTTCCTTCCAGCGGGAAGTCGTATCCCAGTTCGCCGAACTGCCAGATCATTTTGGGGCCGGGGATGGAGAGGAACAGGACGGCTGCCGCTTCGGTGCGTTTCAGCGCGGTGGCGATGTCTTTGGCGTCGTATCCGCCGGACGATTTGCCGTAGGCGGTGTTTTTGAACATGATCCGTTCCTCGTCGTGACTTTCCATGTAGGCGACCAGGCGGGGCGACGTCCAGCCTCTTTGCTTGTA
>JAISOP010000044.1 GCA_031275525.1 Tannerella sp. | reverse complement strand
CCTCGGTGGAACCGAACTACACAGAACCGGTCAATGCACTACCGCGCAGAGTATACCCCCCCCCAAGAGGCTGTCTCGAAAGCCTCCGTCAAAGGGGGGGAGAGAAAGCAGACGTCCGTCGAAACCACAGTCTTTCGAGGAAGGCAGCATACCCGTCAAATCCCGCTGTTTACCCTCAATCCTGTTATCTGTGCGGTTTTTTTGTTCCTTTGCAAAAAAAGTAATTACAGATATGCTGTCATTTAAAACTAAAAATCTCCTGCCGTTCATCCTTCATTTGACGGGATGGGCGCTTTTTGTTTATTTCACCCTTCCTCATATAACCGCATCCGGTCGTGCGGAACTGTCGGAAAACTTCAGACGCTCCTTTCCTTATTTGTTGATAGCAGAATATCTCTTTCTGATACTATACTTCTACTGCAACAGCCGTATTTTTGTGCCCCGGTTTCTTTCCGTCAAACGGATTGCCCTGTTTTTGGGTATATCGGTTACGGTCTGTTTTCTTTACTGTTTCCTTGTTCCATGGGCACACAGGCACCTGTTTCAACCGCCTTTCCGACCTGAAATGATGCGCTGGCGGCCTGATTTTTTCAGGCATAACGGCGAACCTCACTTCTTCGGGGGGATAGGCTTTTATACCCATCTAAGCCAGTTCTTGGTCATATTTATCATAAGCACGGGGCTGAAAGCCGTTTCGCTGTGGTATGCCGAAAAGCGACGTTTGCAGGAACTGGAGAAATCCGTGGTACAGGCGGAGTTGTCGTTCCTGAAATCGCAGATTCATCCCCATTTCCTTTTCAACAGCCTGAACAGCATCTACTACCTTGCCCTGAGCAAAGACGACAGGGCGCCGGAAGCCATCCTCTCGCTGTCCGATTTCCTGCGCTTTGTGACCACCGACAGCAATCACAGCCGCATCCCGCTGGCGGAGGAGGTGAAGATGCTCGAAGAATATATTCATCTCCAAAGTCTCAGGGCGTCGGAGAAGTTTGAGTTGCAGTTCCGGCAGGAAGGCGATTTCCGGGGGCGGGAGATTATGCCGCTTACCTTTGTCCCGTTTGTGGAAAACGCCTTCAAATACGGGATCAGCGCTCATATCGACAGCTTTGTCCATGTCGCCATTGAAGCGGGAAACGGCGCCCTGCTGTTTACCTGCGACAATTCGATGGTTTCGGAAATAAACGGTCGCGACCGTTCGACAGGCGTTGGGCTGGAAAACATCCGGAAACGGCTGGAACTGGCCTATCCCGAACGCTACCGGCTGGAGATTCATGCCGACCGGCAGGCTTTTCATGTCAAACTCCAAATCTCCGGCATCCAATGAGATGTATAGCTATCGACGACGAACCGCTGGCGCTGAAGTTGTTGGCCTACTATTGCAGCCAAACGCCCTCCCTTCAATTGCTGGGCGCCTATACCGATCCGCTGGACAGCATCGCGTATATCCGTTCCATGCAGCCCGATTTGATATTCCTGGATATTCACATGCCGGACATTTCCGGGATTCATATTGCCCAGGCGCTGGAAAAAGACATGCTGGTTATTTTCACAACCGCACACCGCGAATACGCCGTGGATGGTTTTGACTTGGATGTGGTGGATTATTTGCTTAAGCCCTTCGATTTCGAGCGATTCCTGAAAGCGTGCGACAAGGCGGAGCAGCGATTCCGGTCGTCGTTGAAAGCATCCGTTCCCCAACAGGCCACCCAGAGTAAAACCATCTCCATCAAATACAATTATCAAACCATACAATTGCCGCTTCATTCCATCCTGTACATCGAGACGTGCGACAATTACATCAGGATCATTACTCCCGACAAAATTTACATGCCGGTCATGACGATGAAAACGATACTGAACCTGCTGCCGGAGGCGGAATTTGTCCGCGTGCACAAATCATTTGCCGTAGCCGTTGACAAAATCAGGTCGTTCAACAGCACACAAGTCGTCACCGACCGGAAGAAAATCCCCGTCGGAAGGAGTTATCGCAAGGATTTCCTGCAAAAAATGGAGGCAAAGAAGCGGAGAAACTGAGCAACCACTTGCACGACGGACATTGCTCGTCTATGTTGGCAATGAGGGCGTATGCGATACGCCCCTACGAGCACGACAATGCGTATAATCCGATTGGAAGTATGCTTCCATTCCGACCGGAAGTATGCTTCCATTCCAATTGTCCGTATGCGGACAATCGGATTGCCCGTATGCGGACAATCCGATTACCCGTATGCGGACAATCCGATTATCCGTATGCGTATAATCGGATCATACGTATGCGTATTTTCCGATCATACGTATGCGTATAATCGGATCATACGTATGCGTATTTTCCGATCATCCGTATGCGTATAATCGGATCATACGTATGCGTATTTTCCGATCATACGTATGCGTGAGGACAAAAACAATGCAGAGGGTGTGTGTTGTAAATCGACGTCACTCTCCCCCTCTCCTTGTGGAGAGGGGTCGGGGGAGAGGTTGGCTAAAATAACTCTCAACTCTCAATTTAAATGGGCTTTTAGGGACTGGGGGAAATCATACGCCGGGAGGGTCAAGTTCCACCACTGAGGCGGGTCAGTCATTGACCTCTTCGTAGTCAATGTATTCCCCTTCTTCTTTGGAAATGATTTTCCGGCGGGAAGGGCGTGAGGGGTTGTTCTGCGGGCGTCGCCGACCGGCAGAGGAAGCATGTGATTGAGTTCGTTTTTTCGGATTCCCGAAAAGAATGGCCTTGAAAGCTCGCAGGGCGGAGAATCCCAGTAGCGAAACCAGGATCAGGAAGAACATAAACAAAAATACAAGGAACTTAAACATATATAATCCGTTTGAATGCTACAAAGATAGGTATTCCCGCTTAGTTGCGCTTGTTAAAAATTGACAAGGCAACGTAGAGGATCACGGAGAGTGTGATGCCGCCGATGCCGAAAAACGCGATCCCTGCTGCGGTAAACAGCAGCAGGGCGTATTGCATCCGGTTCTCTTTCAGGCGAAGCGACTTGAATTTCAGGGAGAACATCGGGATATTGGCCACAAGCAGCACGGAGGAACCCAGGGCCAGCAAGCCGGCCAGCGCCAGTAGTGTTGCCGGCGGTATCCCGCTCGCCCAGTCCGGCAGGTCTGCTTCCAGCCATTCCGGTAAAGCGGCGGGAGTGGCGGACGGCGTGACAAGAAAGAGCAGCGAAGCCCAGAAAAGGGCATGTGCCGGCACAGGCAAGCCGATGAAGGAGGTATGCTGGCGTGCGTCGTTGTTGAAGCGTGCCAGGCGCAGGGCGGAAAAGACGGGAATCGCGAATGCCGCCAAAAGAGACAGTTTGCCGCAGAGGGGATGATTCCAGTCCACCGTTTTCTGCGTGCGGTCGAGGAAGTCGAACAGCATCAGGCCCGGCGCAACGCCGAAACTGACCACGTCTGCCAGCGAGTCAAGGTCTTTGCCGATGGGGGAACAGGCGTTCAGCAGCCGTGCGGCCAGACCGTCGATGAAATCAAAACCCGCTGCGGCAAAAATAGCCGCCATCGCGCCGGCCGGCTGTCCGTCCAGCGCCAGGATGCAGGCATAGCATCCGCAAAGCAGGTTGGCGCACGTCAGCGCGTTGGGCACGTGTTTTCGCAGTCTCACAGCGGGGCGGAATAGTCGTAATTGATTTTGTGGAGGCGTGCTACGGGCGTCTGGTTGCCCGTCACCTTCTGGTCCATTTCCACCAGTACCTCCGTGCCGGCCGGCAGAAAGAGATCAACGCGCGAACCGAACTTGATGAAACCCATCTGCTCGTCCACGTGGCACGATTCGCCCACCCGGGCATAGGTCACCACCCGGCGTGCCAGGGCGCCGGCGATCTGGCGTGCCAGCACGTCCACGTTGTGCCGTGTGGTGATGACGATCGTCGAGCGTTCGTTTTCCGTACTGCTTTTGGGCAGGTAGGCCGCCCGGAAACGGCCCGGCTGGTGTGATACGTGGCTCACGGCGCCGTTGACCGGGAACCAGTTGGCGTGGACGTTGAAGATGGACATGAAGATGGAGATTTGCAGCCGTTTCTCGTGGAAATATTCGTTTTCCATGACTTCCTCGATGGCAACCACCACCCCGTCGGCCGGCGCAATCACCAGCCCCTCCGAATCGTAGGGAAAGCGGCGGAACGGACTCCGGAAGAAATTCAGCGCCAGCAGAAACAGTGCAACCGATAGCGACAGGGAAATAGAGAACAGGTATCCCTTGCCCACCGTGTAATAGAGCGTCAGGTTGACGACGAACAAAAATGTGAACAGTGACAACAGCAAACCGGTTCCTTCTTTATGTACTTTCATGCTCTTTGCAAATATGGTCGCAAAAGTATTCTTTTTTGGCGAGAATAAAAAATGTTTAGACGACGACTTTCTCTATTTCATCCAGTTCCACATACCACAGATAGCCGTTCACCCGTCCGTAACCCATGCGGCGGATCAGTTCGCAATAATGGCTTATTTGCCGGCGATGGCGGGCGTCCTTCTGTTCCCCGGACTTGTAGTCAACCACCTGGACGCAGTCGTCCGTCATCATGATCCGGTCGGGACGTCCCGACTTCCCGTTGTCGAACAGGATTTCCGCTTCATTGAGCACGCGTATTGAGCCGTCGAACCATCTGCTTACTTCCGGCTTACTTAACAACCTCTCCAGGCGTTCGACCCATTCGGCTGCTTCCCTGCGATTGATTTCACCGCCGGCTTCCTTCGCCGCCACGACCGGGCGGATGTCGGCCACGGTACGGATACCGCTCAGCAGGTCGTGCATCAGCACGCCGTAGCGCCGCCGGCTGTCGTCAAAAAAACCCCCTTGGCGGTGCAGGTGTAAGTGTATCCGCTCGTCCGGAAGGACGGAAGGGAGACGGCGCACCGGCAATTCTTCCGCAGCATCCCCGCCGCCGGGCTGCGCAGGCCACCAGTTGCCCCACTCGAAAAGGCCTTCCTCCGCACGGAATCCCCCGGCCAAGGGCTGCAACGCCTCGCCGCCGGCCGCGGTCGTGATGCCGGTCTCCCGGAGGCTCTCGCGAATCAGCTGGGAAATGGCTTTCGCCGGCCGCACTTCCTCGCCGGGCACGAAGACAATCAGTTCTTCCTTGGCGCGGGTGAATGCCACATAGAGCGCGTTTAGGTTGTCAATATAGGCATGAAGTTTCTCGTGATAATATTCTTCCGCAAAAAGCGTCCTGTTCAACGCGCCGGAGTAGCCGACCGGCGCCAGGTGCAGTTGATTGAAGGGCGCTTCCTGCGGACGGCACCAGAGGATGGAACCGCTTTTCTGGTCGGCCTCCCAGTCGCCGAACGGGATGATGACGGCCTTGAAACCTAATCCCTTCGACTTGTGGATGGTCAGGATGCGGATGGCGTTCTGCGTGTCGGGCATGGCAATTTTCGTCTGCCATCCCGTTTCCTTCCACCATTGGAGAAACTTGTCCATCCCGGCCGGCTCCTTTTCCGCATATCCGGCCACCAGGTCCAGGAAGGACTGGATGAAGATTTGTTCGTTTTCCGGGAAAACCGTCTCGAAAAGCCGGTAAATCCCTTCAGCCATTTCATAGGGCGAACGGTGCGACAGTTTCCGTAGTCCGGCGATTGTTTCCTCCGGGAAATCCGCCTTGATTTCTTCTGCAAACGAAAGCCTTTCCGGCGCCTCCTGCGTCTCCCGGCGCAAGAGGACGAAGGCGATCCGTGCCCTCCGGCTCGCGGCAGGGTCGTCCGGCCGGTTCAGGTAGTGCAACATGCCGGCCATGAACCGGACGGAACGCGAACTGCCCAACTCCAGCGCATCTTCCGAGATGATTTCGTAGTGATAGCGCGTCGCGGGATGTGCGCTTTGGTAGGCCAGTAGCGTTTCCGCCGCCAGCCTCCCTTCCGCCCGGGTACGTACCAGGATGGCGATGTCGCGCAAGGCGTAGCCGCTGTCCTGTAGCCGTTCAATCACCGCCGGCAGGCGGAGCATCGCCTCTTCTTTCCAGCTGACCCCGTCGCTGCCGGACAGCAGTTCGATCCGTACATGACCGTCTTTCGAGCGGAATGGCGGCGATACCTGTAGGAAACTCCGGTTATAGGCCGAAATGATTTTGTTTGCAAAGCGCCGGCGCTGTTCGGGGCTGAGCGCAGACTTGTCCAGCCCTTCATTGTAGCGCTGTTGCAGCAAGGTGGGCGCGATGGAGAAAAACGTGTTGTTGAACTCGACGATGAGCCGGTGGCTGCGCCAGTTCTCCGCCAGCGTCTCCTCGGTTGTCTGTTCGGCGGTAAAGTCCTCCTGTACTTTCTCGTCCAGCAGCGTCCAGTCGGAATTGCGGAAGCGGTAAATGCTTTGCTTGATGTCGCCCACAATCAGGTTGTCGTGTCGGCAGGCCAGGCTTTCGTGCACCAGCGGACGGAAATTGTGCCACTGCATCTCGCTGGTGTCCTGGAACTCGTCAATCATGTAGTGGTCGATACGCGTACCGGTTTTCTCGTAGATAAAGGGGACGTCGCTACCGTCGATAACCCGGTTCAGCAACTCAGTCGTGTCGGCAATCAACATGCAGTTCTTCTCTTCGCACCATTGCTTGACCTGGCGGGAAATATCGGAAAGAATGCCCAGCGTGTAATAGTAGCGTATAATCTCGCGGGCGGTGAAATAGTTTGTCAGGTGGTCGAAGAAAGTGACCGTTCGCCGGAGACAGTCGCCCACTTCGGCGTTCCAGGCGTCTTCGATGGCCTGCCGTTTGTGGGGGGGCGTCGTTTTGGTATGGCAGGCGTCCGGTCGGACGGCCATGTCGCGGAAGGTGGCGGAGGGTTCTTTCACTTTCCCCTGGGCGGACGTTATGCCCTCCCGGGCTAACTGTTCAAAAAAAAACAGCGCCGAGCGGCTGCCCCCCCTGAAGTCGGACGGCTCCAACCCGTAGCGGACCAGGGCGGCCATCCCCTGTTCGCCGATTTGCCGGGCTTCGGCTTCGGTGGCGCGAATCAGCGCATACAGCGTATCCCGGTAGCGGCCGAGCGCCTGCTTGTCGGCAATATCCTTATCTATCTTGTCGCTGTAGGCCTTGTATTTTTCCTTGAAAAGCTCCTCGCCGAGTTTCTTGACTTCGGCGCGAATGTCCCAGGTTTCCCCCCGTTCCACCTTGTCTTCGCTGAACCGCAGGAGCCATTCCAGCAGCGGCTTGTGTTCCTTCCGGTCCAACCCGGCCAACAGACTGTCGATGGATTCCGACAGGACAAGGTCCCTGTCCATCTCGACGCGGTAATTACCCTGCAAACCGATTTCGCGGATAAAGGCACGCATGGTTTGTTGGAAGAAATGGTCAATCGTGCTGATGTGAAAAGCGGAGTAATCGTGCAGCAGACGGATCATGATTTTCCGCGCCTGCGTGCGAGTCTGCGCTTCCGTCTGTCCGTACAGGTCGGTCAGCGGAGACAAGAAGTCCGACGGCAAGCCGGACGCCAGTGTATACAGTTCCCGGATGATGCGGTTTTTCATTTCTTCCGTAGCCTTGTTGGTGAATGTCACGGAAAGAATCCGGGAGTGAACATCTGTCCCCCGGAACAGTAAGCGGAGGTATTCCCTGGTCAGCGTATGAGTCTTGCCGGTGCCGGCAGAAGCACGATAGATTGTTAGCATAAAAGAAATTTGAGGAATCCCTAAAATTCAAAGATTCAATCATTCAAAAGGCTCGTTTTTTTGGAATCATTGAATCATTGAATCTTTGAATAGAAAATTCACCCCTTATTCAGCCTTTTCCGTTCCGTTTCGTCCAGGACCATTTTCCGCATCCGCATAGAGTGCGGCGTCACCTCGACGTATTCATCGAGTTTGATATATTCCAACGCATCTTCAAGGCTGAACATCACGGGCGGAGCCAAAGCGACCTTTTCATCCGACCCGGATGCCCGCATATTGGTTTGTTTCTTGGATTTGGTCACATTCACCACCAAGTCGCCTTCCTTGGTATGCTCGCCGACGACCTGCCCGACATAGACCTCTTCGCCTGGAGCGATGAAGAAACGTCCGCGTGACTGGAGGTTGTTCAGGGCGTAGGCAAACGCCGTACCGGCTTCCATGGCAATGATGGAACCGTTCTGGCGGCGTTCGATGGTTCCCTTCCAGGGCTGAAACTCCAGGAAACGGTGGGCAATGATAGCTTCACCGGCCGAAAGCGTCAACAGCAGGTTGTTCAGACCGATAATCCCACGCGAAGGGATGATGAATTCGAGGAAGATACGGCCATTTTTATTTTCCATCTGCAACATTTCGCCTTTCCGCCTCGTCACCGTGTCGATGGCGCGGCTGGCACAGTCTTCGGGCAGGTTGATGGTCAACTGCTCGACCGGCTCGCCCTTCTGCCCGTCGATATCCTTGATAATCACCTGCGGCTGTCCCACCTGCAACTCATAGCCTTCGCGCCGCATGGTTTCGA
>JAISOP010000028.1 GCA_031275525.1 Tannerella sp. | reverse complement strand
AACTGGCGCCGCTGATCGACCGGAAGGCGCTGGCCGAGTTCCGCGCCCGCGCACTGAGTCCGGAGCGGCCCGTGGCACGCGGCATGGCCGAGAACCCCGAAACGTTCTTCCAGCACCGCGAGGCCTGCAACCCGTTTTACGACGCCGTGCCCGCGATGGTGGAGGAATACATGGACCAGCTGTCGGCCATTACCGGCCGCCGGTACGGATTGTTTGACTACTACGGCGCCGAGGATGCCGAACGCGTGATCGTGGCCATGGGTTCCGTGACGGAGGCCGCACGCGAAGCGGTGGATTACCTGACGGCCAGGGGCGAGAAAGTCGGCCTGGTGGCCGTCCATCTTTACCGCCCCTTCTCGGCAAAGCATTTCCTGGCCGCCGTGCCCGCCACGGCCGGGCGCATCGCCGTGCTGGACCGTACCAAGGAACCGGGCGCCGGGGGCGAACCGCTCTACCTGGACGTGAGGGACTGCTTCTATGGACGTCCGGACGCGCCGCTGATTGTGGGCGGACGCTACGGCCTGTCGTCCAAGGACACCACGCCGGCCCAGGTGCTGGCCGTCTTCGAGAACCTGGCGATGAAGCTGCCGAAAAACCGTTTCACCATCGGGATCGTGGACGACGTGACCTATACCTCGCTTCCCCTCAAGGAGGAAATCGCCCTGGGGGGCGACGGGCTGTATGAGGCGAAGTTCTACGGGTTAGGTTCCGACGGCACGGTGGGGGCCAACAATATCTCCATCAAGATCATCGGCGACAATACCGATAAGTATTGCCAGGCCTATTTCTCGTACGACTCCAAGAAGTCGGGCGGCTTCACCTGCTCGCACCTGCGCTTCGGCGACGCGCCGATCCGCTCGACCTACCTGGTGAACACGCCCAATTTCGTGGCCTGCCACGTAGAGGCCTACCTCCGGATGTACGACGTGACCAAGGGGCTGCGGCCCCAGGGCGTCTTCCTCCTGAACACCCTCCGGGAAGGCGACCGGCTGGCGCAGTACCTGCCCGCCCGCGTAAAGCGCTATTTCGCGCAGAAGCACATTGAGGTTTACTATATCAACGCTACGCAGATTGCGCAGGAAATCGGGCTGGGCAACCGTACCAACACCATCCTCCAGTCGGCTTTCTTCCGCATCACGAAGGTGATCCCGGTGGACCTGGCCGTCGAACAGATGAAGAAGTTCATCGTCAAATCCTACGGCAACAAGGGCGAGGACGTGGTGAACAAGAATTACGCAGCCGTGGACCGCGGCGGCGAATACAAGCAGCTGAGTATAGACCCGGCCTGGGCCTCGCTGCCCGACGAACCGGAGGCGCCGAACAGCGACCCGTCGTTCATCAACGACGTCGTCCGTCCGGTCAACGCCCAGGACGGCGACCTGCTGCCCGTTTCGGCCTTCACCCTCAGCCGCGACGGTACCTGGATACAGGGCACCTCGCGCTACGAAAAGCGCGGCGTGGCCTCCACCGTCCCCGTCTGGAACAAAGCCAACTGCATCCAGTGCAACCAGTGCGCCTACGTCTGTCCCCACGCCTCCATCCGCCCCTTTGTGCTCGATACCGACGAGCAAGCCGGCGCTTCGTTCGATACCCTGGAGGTCAAGGCGCCGGCCGCCCTGAAAGGCATGGCCTTCCGGATGCAGGTGGACGTGCTCGACTGCCTGGGCTGCGGCAACTGCGCCGACGTCTGCCCGGGCTTCCGGGGCGCCAAGGCGCTGGAGATGCAGCCGCTGGAGTCGCAGCTCCCCGAAGCGGAAAACTGGAACTACTGCGTGGAGCACGTGAAGACGAAACAGCACCTGGTCGATACCACGCTGAACGTCAAAAACTCGCAGTTTGCCACGCCGCTCTTCGAGTTTTCGGGCGCCTGCGCCGGCTGCGGCGAAACGCCCTACGTGAAGCTGCTCACCCAGTTGTTCGGCGACCGCCAGATGATTTCCAACGCCACCGGCTGCTCGTCCATCTACTCCGGCTCCATCCCCTCGACGCCCTACACGACCGACGAAAAGGGACGGGGGCCGGCATGGGCGAACTCGCTCTTCGAGGACTTCTGCGAGTTTGGCCTGGGGATGGAACTGGCTACCGAAAAGATGCGCGAACGCGTAGTCGAAAAAACCAGGGCGCTGATGGCCGTCGAATGGGCGCAGTCGCGCGTCAAAGAGGCGGCGCAAGCCTGGCTCGACAACCGGAACAACGGCGGCGCGGCAGGCCGGAAAGCGGCCGACGACTACGCCGTAGCGCTCGAATGGGGCATCGCTTCCATCGACGAAACCATTGCTTACTTTGAAAGCAGAGGCGCGGAACTCGCCGAACAACTCGCACAAACGAAAGCGCTGAAGGAAGCAGGCGTCACCACCTGCCCCTGCCCGGCCTGCACCCTGTGCAAGGAGTTGCTGGAGTTGAAGCCTTATTTTGTGAAACGTTCCCAGTGGATCATCGGCGGCGACGGCGCGTCCTACGACATCGGCTACGGCGGCCTCGACCACGTCATCGCCTCCGGGCGGAACGTCAACATCCTGGTGCTCGACACCGAGGTCTATTCCAACACCGGCGGCCAGTCGTCCAAGGCCACGCCCGTGGGCGCCATCGCCAAGTTTGCCGCCGCCGGCAAGCGCGTACGCAAGAAAGACCTCGGCCTGATGGCCGCCACCTACGGCTACGTTTACGTGGCCCAGGTGGCCATGGGCGCCGACCAGGGACAGACGCTCAAAGCCATCCGCGAAGCCGAAGCCTACGACGGCCCCTCGCTGATCATCGCCTACGCCCCCTGCATCAACCACGGCCTGCGCCGGGGCATGGGCAAGAGTCAGCAGGAGGAGACCGACGCCGTCAAGTGCGGCTACTGGCACCTGTGGCGCTACA
Organism: Tannerella sp.; assembly: GCA_031275525.1. GTDB lineage: Bacteria > Bacteroidota > Bacteroidia > Bacteroidales > Tannerellaceae > Tannerella. Next base: position 3,740 of record JAISOP010000028.1, on the reverse strand, counting down.
ACCCGGCGCTGGAAGCCGAGGGTAAAACGCCCTTCACGCTCGACAGCAAGGAGCCGGACTGGACGCGCTTCCAGAGCTTCCTTCAAGGCGAAGTACGTTTCTCGTCCGTCGCCAAGCAGTATCCGGCCGAAGCCGCCGAACTGTTCCGCGCCGCCGAGGAGAACGCGAAATGGCGCTACAACAGTTACCTGCGCCTGGCTGCCCAGGAATGGAGCAAACCGCGCGACTGAGCGCACAGCCTGTGAAAGAAAGGGGGGGAGCCGGCAACGGTTCCCCCTTTTTTATGCGGCGCCGGGGAAAGGAATTCATTCTCCATTCCCCATTCCCCACTAACCACTCCCCACTCAGTTAGCCTGAGTTATTTGTTCCAGATCCTTGGTGCGGGCGTTTTGGGGAGCGGCTTACGGTTTTCCAGTTCATTCATTACCTCCCGGATGGCGCGGTCGAGCTGTTCATCCTGACCGTTCCATTCCTTGAGCGGATCGTTATCCACGTGAATATCCGGATCGACGCCGTAGTTTTCAATGATCCAGTCACCCGTTTTCACGTCGTAGCTGGTAAAGAAGGGCACCCGCAAGTCCGTTCCGTCGATAAAGGGCAAGGAAGCGCTGATGCCGACAATGCCGCCCCAGGTGCGGGTACCGATCAACTTGCCCAGGTTCAGTGCGCGGAATCCCCAGGGGAACAGGTCGCCGTCGGAGGCGGAATACTTGTTGATCAGGCAGACTTTGGGGCCAACCTGCAGGGCGCCGGGAACGGTTCCCGTGTAGGTCGAACCGCGGCGCATGGTCATCCGGTAAGGCTCGCGTGCCAGGCGTTCGAGTATCATGGGCGACACGTTGCCGCCGCCATTGGCGCGGTCGTCGATAATCAGTCCTTCCTTGTCCAGCTGGGGATAGAAATACCGCGCAAATTCGCTCAACCCTTCGACCCCCATGTCCGGGATGTAGATGTAACCAATCCGTCCGCTGGAGGCCCGATCCACCTTCGCGATGTTTTCCTGTACCCACTGATGGTGATAGAGCGGATACTCGTTGTCCAGCGGACGGATCACCACTTTCCGGGCGCCTTCCGGCTGGGGTTGGCGGTTGAGCAGTAGCTCGGTGGGGACGTTGGCCTTCCCCACCAGCAGGAGGTACAGGTCCTTCACGCTGTTGGCCGGTACGCCGTCCACCGCCACAATAAATTCGCCTTCGCGGGCCTCGATGCCCGGCTCGGCCAGGGGCGAACGCAACGACCGGTTCCACGGCACGCCGGGCAGTATCTTTTCCAGGCGGAAAAAACCGCTCTGGTCGCGTGAAACCTGTGCACCCAGCAGACCGGCGCCGATCCGTCCGGGACGCTCCATCTCGCCCGTCGTAATGTAGGCATGTCCGCAGTTCAATTCGCCGATCATCTCGCCGATGACGTAATTCAAGTCCAGGCGGTTCTTCACGTAGGGCAGCCATACGGCGTATTTCTCCCTCATCGCTTTCCAGTCCACCCCGTGCATGTTTTCCACATAGAATCCGTCGCGGAAGGCACGCCAGGCTTCGTCGAACACCTGTGCCCATTCCTGCGGATAATCGGTCGTGATCTTCATGTTCGACAAATCGACCGCCTCCTTCAGGTCGGCTTTCCCCGACGGGACAGTAACGGCGAAGAACAGGCTCCTGCCTTTGGAGAACAACGCTTTCTGCCGTCCCTGCTCAACGGTCATCGACGCGCCTTCCGCCACGCTCTCCTCCTTCCGCCCGTTCAGGTCGTAGAGGTAGGTGGAACCGCCGCGCGTATAATAGACTTTCTTCCCGTCCGAATAGAAATTCCCGTATCCTCCCGGAGGTACGGGCACCCGGACGATGCGGTCCGCCAGTCCCTCGACATCCACGTGCACCGTCGCCTCTTTCGCCTTGCTTCCGTCCGCCTCTTTCCCTTTGCCCGGCTGGCCGTTTTCCTTTTCCGGATTCCCTTTCGCGCTGTTTTCCGCAGGCCCCGGCTTTCCCGGGTCTTCCTCCAGGAAAGGCGAAGGGGTATCCTTCTTCAACAAAGCCAGATAGACTCCGTTTTCATGGCCAAACACATGGTTCCACTCGAGCGAGCCATAGACCGGGTTGAAGTCGCGCCGGGAAGCGAACACGAGGTATTTCCCGTCCGTACTGAATACCGGCGAAAAGGACTCGTACCAGCGGTCGGTCACCGGATATTCCTTTTTGTCCGCCAGGCTGTATACGAACACCACGTCCATTTCATTTCCAATCATTTTGGTATAGGTCAACCACCTGCTGTCCGGCGAGAAGTGTACGTCACGCGGCTCCCCGAGCGGTTCCTGCAGGAGGGTTGTCCGCTGTTTCGTAGCCACCTCCAGGAGGTTGATACGGTTCTTGCGGTCGGTATAGACGATGGACTTGCTGTCCGGGCTCCATTCAAAACGACGGATGTAGGTATCATTCTCCTTTGTCAGCGGCGTGGCTTCACCGCCTTCGGCCGGCTGTACATAGAGTTCCGTTTCCCCGGTGGCATCCGAGAGATAGGCGACCCGCTTTCCGTCGGGCGACCATTGCGCCTGGCGCTCGTGCGCACCGGGCGAGCGGGTGAGGTTTTTCGTCACCCCCTTCGCAGCCGGGAGGTTGAACACCTCTCCGCGTGCCGTCACCACCAGCCGTTCCCCGTCGGGCGAGAGGCTGGCCGCCGTCACATAATTCTTCCCCTCCTTGATCTCGCTGCGGGCATAGACCAGGTCGGAGGTCAGGGCGATGGTTATCTTTTCCGCTCTTTTGCTTGCCGGGTCCAGTTTATACAGGTACCCCCCATTCTCGAAGACAATGAGCCGGCCGTTTGTGCTCGGGAACTTCACGTCATACTCCGTGAAGTTCGTAACCTTTGAAACACCCTTTGTCTTCGTGTCATAGACAAAAACATTCATGGTCCGGTCGCGGTCGGACAGGAAATAAATCTCCTCGCCCACCCACATGGGGAAAATGTCCTGCGCGTCGTTCTCCGTAAGATTCTCGACCGTCTGTGCGGAAGGATCATAGAGCCAGATGTCATCCGCCATGCCGCCCCTGTAATACTTCCAGGTGCGGAATTCGCGCATGACCCGGTTATAAGCCAGCCGTTTCCCGTCCGGCGAATAGCTACAGAAGCCGCCTTCGGGCAGGGGAATGGGTTCGGAAAGGCCCCCTGACTTGTCCACCGAGTAGAGCCGTCCCTCGAACCCGTCTCCGATCCGGTTGCGGTAGAGAATGCGCCGGCTGTCCGGCGTCCAGGTCATTACGATGTTGTTCGGCCCCATGCGGTCGCCCAGGTCGTCGCGGTGGTTGGTAGCCGTGCAGGTCACGCGCAACGGTTCGCCGCCGTCCGCCGGCATGACATATACTTCCGTATTGCCGTCATACTGTCCTGTGAAAGCAATGGTTTGCCCGTCCGGCGAAAAGCGGGCAAACATCTCGTAACCCACGTGCGAGGTCAACCGCCGGGCTTCGCCACCCGCCAGCGGCGCCTTGTACAAATCACCTGCATAGGTGAACACGATGTCGCGGCCGTTGGTGGCCGGAAAGCGCAACAGCCGCGCCTCGTCCGTCGCATGGATCCACAGGGGAAAAGCGACCCAGAAAAATAAGATTCGTTTCATTCTTGTGTATTTAAAATTATTGGACACAAAAGTAATCCTATTTTCCTGAAGCGCGTGCAAAGGAACGCCGTGTTCCCCGGGAAGGGAGCAGCGTGAAGAATGGAGAATGGAGAATGGAGAATGGAGAATG
>JAISOP010000303.1 GCA_031275525.1 Tannerella sp. | reverse complement strand
AATATCGCCTGGCTCAAAAGCCGCGATAGCGAATTTGAGAACTTTGTCATCGGCAAAAGCAACCGCTTTCCGATCCCGTACAGAGAAATCCATCTCGTGCCGGGACTGGAACAAAATCCCGGCTACAAGTAACCCCCTCGCCTGTCTTTGCCGGTTTACCGCAATGACAAAAGAAAAGACAAAACATTCATCATTTATAATTCATTTACGCATGAAACAGATATTTCCTTTATTGTTTTTATACCTGCTTGCAGCATCCTGCAATGACGATAAGAATGAAGTCCTGATATGGAACGATCCGCCGACAGCGGCAGACACGCTGTATCAAAATCCCCTGTTTGAGCCGGATCTGGCCGACCCGTCCTTTATCCGGGCGTCCGACGGCTGGTTTTATGCCTACGGTACACAAAACGACTGGGCGCCGGGCATCACCCGGATAACCCCCATCGTGCGATCCAAAAACCTGGTTAAATGGGAATTTGTCGCCAATGCTTTCGAAACAAAGCCCTCCTGGAAAAGCGAGGGAGGAATATGGGCGCCCCAGATTGTCCTCAATTCGCGGGACGGTTATTATTACCTTTATTACAGTTTTTCTCTTTGGGGCGATGCCAATCCGGGTATCGGCGTAGCCCGGTCACCCTATCCATACGGGCCATTTGAAGACCTGGGAAAAGTGCTGGATTCGCAGTCAAGCGGCGTAAGAAACAGCATCGACCCGTTTTATATCGAAACAGGATCGGGACGCAACAGGAAAAGCTATCTCTTCTGGGGCAGCTTTGCCGGTATCTGGGGAATCGAAATGAGTAGCGACATGAAAACAACTGTCGGTACCAAGTTCAAAATTGCCGGTAACGGGTTTGAGGGAACTTACATCTATCCAAAGGAGGGTAAATTCTTCTTCTTCGGCTCGTCGGGCAACTGCTGTGAAGGGGCGGACAGCCAGTACCGCCTTTCTGTTGCGGTAGCGGACGACATCAAGGGGCCGTACAAAACAAAAGACGGAAAAGACATCCTCCCCGATGGCGTGGAAGGTACGCCCTTCCTGCGGGGAGACAGAAACACGGGATGGGTAGGCCCCGGACATAACGGGGAAATCATTCAGGATGACAACGGACGGTATTTCATCCTCTATCATGCTATCGCAATCGATAATCCGCTGTTGCCCAACGGTGCAACCCGCCGCCCGCTGATGATGGACGAAATTGTATGGACAGACGGCTGGCCGGCAATAGAAAACAGCGTGCCAAGCAATACCAAAAAGCCGGCGCCGTTCTTTGAATGAGAAACCCCTCCCCACAGGGATACTTGCGAAAAGTCTCTGCTCTGAATGTCCGAGCAACACTGCTCTGAACGTCCGAGCAACACTGCTCTGAATGTCCGAGCAACACTGCTCTGAATGTCCGAGCAACGTTGCTCGGATGTTCAGAGCAAGAAATAGCACACACTGGATTTCACTTTACCTCCAGAGGTCGATTAAACAAACGAATGTTAAGTTAGCTTTCTTTTGTCATTGCTGGCCTGACCCGCAACCCCTTCAAGTGCATTAATCAGGGGATTGCGGCTTGGAGGCCGCAATGACAGGGTTAACATAAAACGAATTAATAAACAATTAAACATTTAATTTAGATGAAAACAATCTATCTTTTTTTCCTGGCAGCCATCTGCTGTCAGTTGAGTTATTCGCAACCGGAACACCTTTATCTTATCGGCGGCCCGGTGAACACGCATTACCCGAACTGGCTGCTGGAAGATGCCATCCAAATGGAACGGGATGCGGAAAATGCCTCCCTGTTTCGTTACAAAGGCTATTTAGTGTACAATACGATTGGCCAGGAAGGGGGCAACATCAAATTCCTCACAGGACAGGCATGGGATCCGGCTTATCACCCGGACGGCACAGAAAACACCGCCCTGTCACAAGCGCTGAAAACGCCCCTCAAGATGCGATCCGGCGGCGCGGATACCAAATGGACAATTGCCCAGAACGGATCGGAAAACGGGTATTATGAAATCTCTATTGATACCCAGAACGAAACCATTTGCGTGGATTCTTTCCTCTATTCCCCGGTAGCGTATCCCGCAAAAATCTTTATCACCGGCAATGCCGTGCCCTGCGGCTGGGAAAGTGGAACCCCGGAAACCATGACGCCGGTGGATAAACAGTACGGCGTGTACTCCTGGTCGGGAACTGTGTCGCAGGGAGAGTTCAAATTCCTGAAAGTCAAAGGTTCCTGGGAATATTGCTACGTGGCAACCACCGAAAGCGAATCAATCGTATTCGGCCAGGCACATCCCATCGCGTATGAAGAGAATTACAGCAGCGTCGGCGGAAATGACTACAAGTTTGTTATCCCGGAAGCCGGAAAATGTACCATTATCGCCGATCTGAGGGCTATGACCGTGACCGTGAACCAGGGCATCGCTATCAGCAGTGTCGAAGACATTGATACCTATATGCGTAGCGACCTGAATGGCAGTTATTATCTGACAAACGACATCGAAATTCCCGACAACGCCGAATGGATACCCATCGGAGCTGTCGGCGCAACCGATACCGATCCCCAGCATTTCAAAGGAACATTCGATGGCAGAGGTTACAGCATCAGAAACCTGAAAATATCGACCCAGAGTCCTTTCAAAGGGTTGTTCGCCCGCTTAAATCATGCCACAGTCAAAAATTTCAACCTGGCTAATGTGAATATTGACGGATTGGCGCCAACCGGCGGCGTTACGGGAGCCATGTTCGGCGAAACTGTAATTGAAAAAGTATCCGTCACCGGAAACATCAAAAGCAACACCGAAGCAGGCGGAATCGCAGGCCGGGTATCAATTGACGAAACTTATACCGGATACAATATCATCCGCGACTGTTATGTAACAGCCGAGGTAAAGGCAACCAGCCTGAGTACGGACATGAACAATCCCTCCTGCGCCGGCGGAATAGTAGCCCTGTCACGCGGTCTTCTCAATGACTGCTACGGGAAAATCGACATCCGCAGAGTGTATGTAACCGGAAAAGTCCTCTCCGAACAGACCCAGCACGGAGCCGGAAACGCTGCCGGAATACTTGCTTTCTATGACAATCATAGCTTTGTCAAAATGGAAGAAGTAATTGTACTCTCGGACAGCATCGGCGCCGCAACGCCCAACCTGTTCTTCAGCAGAAGAGGACCTGTTTATTCTGATTTTGAACTCTTCGATAAAGTCTATGCCCGCACAGGCATTATCCTGAACTATCTCAACAGCAACGACAAGGGACGCGGCGGTGAAATACCAGACAACATTATTCTTTATAATCCCGCTGAAACATACAAAACAAAGCAATTCTACAACGACAATCTCACCTGGGACTTTGAAAATACCTGGGCTATCACCGGAGGAGAATATCCTGTTTTGAAAAATCCGGTAACATCCGTAGCGCTGGACGAAACGGAAACAACACTTGTGGTTGGCGTTACGCAACAGCTAACCGCTACCGTTCTCCCGGATAATGCAACCGATAAAACCGTATCCTGGTCAAGCAGCCACCCGGATGTAGCAACCGTCTCCGAAACCGGGCTGGTAACAGCCGTCGGCGCTGGAACGGCAACAATCACTGCAACCACGCAAGACGGCGAATACACGGCAACCTGCGAAGTAACAGTCCCGGCAGTTCCCGTCGCGTCCGTAGCACTGGATATTACGGAAGCAGCGCTTGAAGTTGGCGTTACGCAACAGCTGACCGCTACCGTTCTCCCGGATAATGCAACCGATAAAACCGTATCCTGGTCAAGCAGCCACCCGGATGTAGCAACCGTCTCCGAAACCGGGCTGGTAACA
>JAISOP010000264.1 GCA_031275525.1 Tannerella sp. | reverse complement strand
TTTTTTCTGCGGAGCGTAGCGCAGCGTTTGAGGTTTTTAGAGGTTCCCGCAAGAACCGTACGCTCGCCATACGGACTCATCGCCATGAGGGTGTATTAAAAATCCCTTTGAACGCCTTGCGGGTCAAGCCTGCAAAGCGATCAAAGGGACTTTTAACACACCCTCCTTCGTGCGTTTGATACGGTCGTTCTACTCTCAGAGTATTCCGCTGTCGGTCAGGATTTGATTGACTTTGCGGGTGGCGTCGGCGGAAGCCTTGAACGCATCCTTTTCCGCCTCAGTCAGCGGAAATTCCACAATCTTCTCCCAGCCGCCTTCGCCCAGCAGGACAGGTACGCCGATGACCAGGTCTTTCTGCCCGTATTCCCCTTCCACCGGCACGCCGCAGGGGATGATACGCTTCTGGTCCTTGAGGATGGCTTCGGCCATGGTGGCCGAAGCGGCGCCCGGGGCATACCAGGCCGATGTGCCCAGCAAACCGGTCAGCGTTGCGCCGCCGACTTTGGTGGCCGCCGCTACTTCCTCCAGTTTCTCCCCGGGCAGGAGGGCGGTTACCGGAACCCCCTTGCAGGTGGCCAGCGATACCAGCGGCACCATGGTCGTATCACCGTGGCCGCCGATGACCGTGGCTTCGATGTCGTTCGGGTTCGCGTTTAACGCCTGACTCAGGTAGTATTTGAACCGGGAACTGTCCAGTGCGCCGCCCAGACCCAACACTTTGTTGCGCGGCAATCCCGAAATCTTCGCCGTCAGGTAACACATCGGGTCCATCGGATTACTGACAATAATCAGGGTGGCGTCCGGAGAATATTTCAACACATTTTCCACCACCGATTTCACGATGCCGGCGTTGACGCCGATTAATTCCTCGCGGGTCATTCCGGGTTTGCGGGGAAGTCCCGAGGTAATGACCACCACGCCGGAACCGGCCGTTGCGGTATAATCGCCCGTCACACCCGTCACTCTCGACTGAATGCCCAATAAGGCAGCCGTCTGCATAATGTCGATGGCCTTGCCTTCCGACACACCTTCCTTGATGTCGAGCAATACGATTTCCGATGCTACATTACGGGTAGCAAGCACGTCGGCGCAAGTCGCCCCTACGTTTCCTGCGCCGATTACTGATACTTTTTTTGACATAACTCTCTATTTAAATGTATGTGATAAAGTTTTGAAACTTGTTTTATTACGCTTGCAAAGGTACGCAAGCATTTTTTTATACGGAAATATTTCCGAATATAAATTCAAGGATTTAAAGATTCGTGGAGTCGTTTTCTTCCGTCCGCCGGCGAATGTCGTCCAGCAGGGTCATTCGTTCCAGCGAAAACGTACGGTCATGTGTCTGGAGATATTCCAGCAGGCTTTGCGCCTTCAACAGCAAGTCCCGCTGCTGCTGGCCGGAAAAAAGATAACTCTCCTCCACCAGCGCTTTGGCGGCAATATCCATGCGCGGGATGCCGCCTCGGTCGTCGCTTTCCAGCAAATGGAAAAGATCCTCCGTATCCGCGGTCGTCAGAAAATCCCGCTCCAGTTTTAGGGAACGGTATATCGTCTGAATCTGTTCGGGAATCTGCCGGGTCGCACCCGTTTTGCGCCGACTGATTATCTGGGCAATCACCTTTCCCAACTCCTCAATCTGTACCATGATGAAATCTTTTCGTAACATATTTGCGGTCTTTTGTGCAAAGATATGAAAATTCAAGTATTCAAGGGTTCAAGCATTCAAGGGGGTTCATTCTTTTTTTGAGGCGGTATGCATTTTGCGCCTCCCTTGGTCATCCATTCCAATCAAAAGAATGAACCGGGAAGCCGCCTTCCAGGGACCAGACGGCTTCCCTAATGCATACCTGTCGACAGATATAGTGCATATCTGCCGGCAGATATGCACTATATCTGCCGGCAGATATAATGCATATCTGCCGGCAGATATAATGGCGATCTGATACAGAGAGGTTTGAGAAATGGTACAGCCTCTTCATCCGCAGGCCTCAGTGGGGGAATGGCGAATGGATGACCAAGGGAGGCGCAAAATGCATAGCGCCTCAAAAAAAGAATGAACCCCTTGAATGCTTGAACCCTTGAATCTTTGAATATTCATATCAAGGATTTGCTTTTTTGCGTACTTTTGCCGCATGAAAACCTATTATTTTGATGAAATCATTGAACGGCGGGGCACGAACTGCCTTAAGTATGACCGCCTGGACAAGTACTTTGGAAAGAAGGACCTGATGCCTTTCTGGGTGGCGGACATGGATTTCCGTACGCCCGGCTTTATCGTTGACGCACTGAAGGAGCGCTGTGAACATCCCGTTTTTGGCTATACGTTTCCTCCCGACGCCTACGCCGAAAGCATCCGGCGCTGGGTATATGCCTTGTATGGCTGGGAGGTTCGGAGCGAATGGCTCGGTTTTATTCCCGGCGTGGTGAAGGGCATCGCGCTGACGCTGGAATATTTCACCCGTCCGGGCGACGGGGTGATTATCCAGCCTCCCGTCTATCATCCGTTCCGCATCGTGCCCGAGTCGCTGCACCGGCGGGTGGTGTACAATCCGCTACGGCTGAGGAACGGTGTTTACGAAATGGACTTTGAACACCTGGAATCGGTCATCGACGGGAATTGCAAAGCGCTGATACTGTCCAGTCCGCACAATCCGGCCGGCATTGTCTGGAGCCGGGAAACGTTGCAGAGGTTGGCGGAGATATGCCACCGGCGCCACCTGCTCGTGATTGCCGACGAGATTCATGCCGAAACGGTCTATCCGTCCTTCACGCATCATCCGTTCCCAACCGTATCGGACCAGGCGGCGGAATGCAGCATCACCTTCATGGCGCCCAGCAAGACGTTTAACATTGCGGGAATCGTATCCTCCTACGCCATCGTTCCGGACGATACGCTGCGCCGTGCGTTTTATGCTTTCCTCAAGGCCGGCGAGTTCCAGGAGGGAACGATTTTTTCCTACATCGCCGCGACGGCAGCTTACACGCATGGCGCGGAATGGCGCCGCCAGATGCTGGACTACGTAAGGGGGAACATGTCGCTGGTCGATACCTTTCTCCGGGAACACCTCCCGCAGATCAGGCTCTATCCGCCGCAGGCTTCGTTCTTAGCCTGGCTGGACTGTCGTGAACTGGGTCTGTCCCAGCAGGACCTCGTCCGGATGTTTGAAGACGATGCCGGCCTTGCGCTCAACAACGGCCTTACGTTCGGAAAGGAAGGAGCCGGTTACATGCGGATGAATGTGGGCTGTCCGCGCTCATCGGTCGAAAAGGCGCTTTCCGCCCTGAAGCAGGCGGTGGAAAAGAAGGGAAGAAAGTAGCAAGTTATTTTTTTGGTGGTGATGAAAAAAGTATGCTGTTGTCAAGAATGGGCAATCAGTGGAAGAAATTGTATTTAAGGAGATGCAAATAAAAAGAACCCTTCACTCTCCAAGGCTTTCAATCTCG
>JAISOP010000238.1 GCA_031275525.1 Tannerella sp. | reverse complement strand
CCAGCGGATAGGCCACTGCATAGCCCAGGGCAATAGAATCGTCGGCGGTTCCGTGGATGTCGGACCAGGCTTGCTGGGCGGCGCCCAGACCGGGCGTATTGGTGACGGCGCCCGAGAGGATGCCCACCATCGTGGGCATCGGAATACCCGTCAGGTAATGAATGGACAGGGTGATCAGCACGCCTGAGAAAACGACGCCCATCGCCAGCATGTTGAGCGTCATTCCTCCCTTCCTGAAGGAAGAAAAGAAACCGGGGCCTACCTGCATCCCGATCGAATAGACAAACAGAATCAGCCCGAACTCCTTGAAAAAATGAAGGATGTGAGGATTCATCGAAAAGCCGAAATGAGCCAGTAAGATACCGGCAAACAGCACAAACGTAATTCCCAGCGAAATGCTGCCCACCTTGATTCGCCCCAGCAGTATCCCCAGGAAAATCACGACGGAGAGCAACAATACCGAATGAGCGATTCCCTCGCCCCACAACAGTTCATGAATCCATTCCATTATAACCCGTTTTTTAAAATTCGGCGGCAAATGTACTGTTTTTTACCGGATAGAATGTCATGCCTTGTCGTTTATGTGCGTATCTTTGCCACTCAAATTTAGAATTGAAACAGTCATGCTGACATTAAAAATTATTACGGAAAATCAGGACGAAGTCGTCCGTCTGCTGGCAAAAAAACACTTTGACGCCAAAGAAATTACCGATCAAATCATAACGCTGGACGCCGTCAGGCGCTCTTCGCAGTTGGCGCTGGACGCCGGCCTGACGGAGGTGAACCGCCTGTCGAAAACCATCGGCGGGCTGATGAAGGAAGGCAAGGTGGCGGAAGCGGAAGCGGCCAAGGCTCAGGTGGCCGGGTTGAAAGAAAAAAGCAAGTCGCTGGAAGCAGCCAAGGCCGGCGCCGAAGCGGAGATACAGGAATGTTTAATGCTCATTCCCAACCTGCCGCATGAATCCGTTCCCGAAGGAAAAGGCGCCGGGGACAACGTCTGCGAAAGGACGGGCGGCACGGCGCCGAAGCTGCCGGACGACGCGTTGCCACACTGGGATTTGGCGAAGAAATACGGTCTGATTGACTTTGAAGCGGGGGTAAAGATTACGGGCGCCGGCTTCCCCGTTTACCGGGGATACGGAGCGAGGCTGCAACGCGCGCTGGTCGATTTCTTCCTGGACAGTGCACGCGAGGCCGGATACGAGGAAGTGGAACCGCCCTACCTGGTCAATGCCGATTCGGGCTACGGAACGGGACAGTTGCCCGACAAGGAAGGACAAATGTATCATGCCGGGCTGGACAACCTCTACCTGATTCCGACGGCGGAGGTGCCGGTCACCAATATGTATCGCGATGTGATCCTGAACGAATCGGAGTTGCCGGTAAGGAATGCGGCGTATTCGGCCTGTTTCCGCCGGGAGGCCGGTTCGTATGGGAAAGAGGTTCGCGGGCTGAACCGGCTGCATCAGTTCAACAAGGTGGAAATCGTATGTATAGATAAACCGGAACGCTCCTACCGGACGTTAGGGGAGATGGTCGATTACGTACAGTCGCTGCTTGAGAAGCTGGAACTGCCCTGGCGCATCCTGAGATTGTGTGGCGGCGACCTCGGTTTCACCTCTGCGCTCACCTTTGATTTTGAAGTCTTTTCGGCGGCGCAGAAACGGTGGCTGGAGGTCAGTTCGGTATCCAATTTCGAAAGCTACCAGGCCAACCGGCTGAAATGCCGTTACCGGGACGAAAACAAAAGAACGCAGCTATGCCATACGCTGAACGGAAGTGCGTTGGCCTTGCCCCGCGTTGTGGCGGCGCTGCTGGAAAACAACCAGCTCCCGGAGGGCATCCGCATACCCGGCGCATTGACGCCTTACACGGGCTTTGAACGAATCACCCTTACACACGCTTAAAATCAAAACCAATGACGCTGATAAAATCTATCTCAGGCATCCGCGGCACGATTGGCGGCAAGCCGGAAGAAGGCTTGAATCCGCCGGCTGTTGTGAAGTTTACGGCCGGTTATGCCGCGTTTCTCCGAAGCCGTTTTCCCGGGACGGCTCGCCGGGTCGTAGTCGGGCGCGACGCGCGTCTCTCGGGCGAGATGGTGCACTCCCTTGTGACGGGGACGCTGACCGGCATGGGCTTCGACGTGGTGGACATCGGCATGGCAACCACGCCGACCACGGAACTGGCTGTCGTGGCCGAACGCGCCGCCGGCGGCCTCATCCTCACCGCCAGCCATAACCCCAGGCAGTGGAATGCGCTCAAACTGCTGAACGAACGCGGCGAATTTCTAAACGCGCAGGAAGGACAGGAAGTCCTGCAACTGGCCGAAGCGGAAGACTTCACCTTTGCCGGGATCGACGCCCTGGGCAAGGTGATCGTGGACAGCCGCTACAAGGAGCGTCACATCGAAAGCATCCTGAAGCTGGAGCAGGTCGACAGGGAAGCCATCCGGGCAGCCCGTTTCCGTGTGGCCATTGACTGTGTCAACTCGGTCGGCGGCACGGTCCTGCCCGATTTGCTGTATGCGCTGGGCGTAAAGGAACTGTTCAAACTGCACTGCAATCCGCACGGGAACTTTGCGCACAACCCCGAACCGCTGCCGGAACACCTGACCGAAATCTCAGGCCTGATGACCCAGGCCAGGGCCGATGTCGGCTTTGCCGTCGATCCCGATGTGGACCGCCTGGCCATTGTCTGCGAAAACGGGCAGATGTTCGGCGAAGAATATACGCTGGTGGCCGTTGCCGACTACATCCTCAGCCATACGCCCGGCGCAACGGTGAGTAACCTCAGTTCGAGCCGCGCCCTGCGCGATGTGGCGCGGCGGTATGGCTGTTCCTCTTATGCCGCGGCGGTAGGCGAGGTCAACGTGGTCGCCAAGATGAAGGAAACCGGCGCCGTGATCGGCGGCGAAGGCAACGGCGGCGTGATTTACCCGGCCAGTCACTATGGCCGCGACGCCCTGGTGGGCATCGCCCTTTTCCTCACCCACCTGGCCAAAAAGAAGATGACCGTCAGCGAACTGCGTGCCTCCTATCCGTCGTATTTCATGTCGAAACAGAAAATCGAACTTACGCCGGAGATAGACGTAGATGCTATCCTGGAGAAAGTAAAGGCGAAGTTTGCCGGGCATGAAATAACGGACATCGACGGCCTCAAGATTGATTTCCCCGACCGGTGGGTACATCTGCGCAAAAGCAACACCGAGCCGATCATCCGCATTTATTCCGAAGCCCCGGCAAAAGCGGAAGCCGACGCGCTGGGAAGCGAACTGATCCAAATCATCTCCTCCTCCCTGTGACCTTCAAAGAGCCTTTAAACACGGAGGCGCCCTTAGTTTGTGAAGGGTGTCTCCGTGTTTAAATAGAAGGGGTCACGGAGCAACGCCTGCGGCGTATTGAATTATTGAATTATTGAATCATTTGAATCATTAAATTATTGAATCCCCCCATGCGCAAGTTAAAGATCACCGAACTGCACCGCCTGACGCCGGAAGAGTACCGGGAAAGCGGGAAGACGCCGCTGGTCATCGTGCTTGACCGGGTTCGGAGCCTGAACAATGTCGGTTCCCTGTTCCGCACGGCCGACGCCTTCCGTGTGGAAGCGATATACCTCTGCGGGCTTACCGCCGCCCCGCCCCATCCCGAAATTCACAAAACGGCGCTGGGAGCCGAAGACACGGTGGAATGGCACGCCTGTCCCGACACGCCGGAAGCCGTGCGGAAGCTCAAGCGCGAAGGATATGTGCTGTGCGCCCTCGAACAGGCCGAAGGAAGTATTCCACCGGACAGGCTGGCGCCGGACAGGAACAGGAAATACGCCCTGGTACTGGGCCATGAAGTGAAGGGCGTACAGCAGGCCGTGATCGACCTGTGCGACCATTGCATCGAAATTCCGCAGCTGGGTACGAAACATTCGCTGAACGTCGCCGTGGCCGGCGGTATAGCCCTGTGGGAGTTTTTCAAACAATTGCGTTCGTAGGGGGTGCAGAGCCATGTCGTCCGGCCTTGACGCAGGAATGGAGATTACTTTCCCGGCTGTCTCCCCGTATCACTTCATTCGTCACATTCTATAACCTCTCCCCCCAAGGGGCTGTCTCAGTTTGACCCGCAATCCCCTGAAAGGCGCTGCCCGTTTTCCGGGGAGTCCCGCGTCAGGCGCGGGAGAACGCGCTTTTGAGACAGCCTCCACGGTACGCCCCTCGGATTCCATCGTGGTCGCCCTTCGGATTCCACCGTGGTCGCCCTTCGGAGTACACACTGTACTCCCTTCGGAGTACACGCTGTACTCCCCTCGGAGTACACACTGTACTCCCTTCGGAGTACACGCTGTACGCCCTTCGGGGGACACACCGTCCCTCGCTCGGGGGACACATCGTCCCTCGCTCGGGGGACACATCGTCCCTCGCTCGGGGGACACGCTGTCCCTCGCTCGGGGGACACGCTGTCCCTCGCTCGGGGGACACATCGTACAAGCCTCCTTGTACACCGTGGCGGTCTCAAAAGCCTCTTGGCGTGGGGTCTGTCTTTGCGGGTCCGGTCTCTGTTTAACCTCTCCCCCGACCCCTCTCCACAGGGAGAGGGGGAGAGTTGTATCGGTTTACGACGCTTGTTACACTGTTTCATTCTCAATTCTCAC
>JAISOP010000181.1 GCA_031275525.1 Tannerella sp. | reverse complement strand
GGCGCTAAACCTCCGCCGCGCGGCGCTAAGTTGGCGCCGCGCGGCGCTGAACCGGCATCGCGCTCTGCCGAATGGCCTCTGCTCGCCGCCCGGATACCGGACGGAGGGAATTTACCCGTCAATAAGTCAACATATTATATTCACTAAAGAGAGGAAAGCAAGAAGTTATTTACCTCTGGCGTATGGCCCGTTATTGAACCGGCTGACGAAGTTTATGAGTTACCTGGTCGCGAATCTGACGCGTTTCGCGATTCCGGCCGGTAAGGTGGACCCGCTTCTAAGGACTGCTTCCGGATCATTTTAAAACCGAAGGCCTATGGAAGAAGCGGAATGATTTGAAATCAACTTAAAGAAGGCAGGAAAATACGCGGTACTGTTTTCCGGCCGGATGGACTTAAAAGAAGTACCGAATCGAACATTATTTAAACATGAAAAAGTATGAAAAAGAAATTGATTAACGGCATGAAAAATGCCAAACTTGAAAAATTGAAAAGAATGATGACACTGTCCGCACTCCTCTTTGTGATGGGGATGGGCATGGCGTTCGCCGCCGACGGCTACCCGCCGGAAGCGAACGAACCGGAACAGAGTAGCGCCCGGATCACGGGTACGGTCGTCGATCAGGCGGGCGAACCGGTGGCGGGAGCCAATGTGGTGGTGAAGGGCCGGGCCGGGGTAGGCACGGTGACGGACCAGGAGGGGCGGTTCACGCTCCAGGTGGCCGCCGGCGCCGATCTGGAAATCTCTTTCCTGGGCTACCGGACGCAAACGGTGAAAGCGGTCAACAACTTGACGGTTACGCTGGCGGAAGATGCGCAGGCGCTGGACGAAGTGGTGGTCACCGCGATGGGTATCACCCGGGATGCCAAGGCGTTGGGTTATGCCATGAGTACCGTTTCGGCCAAGGAACTGACCAAGGTGGGCACGCCCAACTTTGCTACCGCGCTGTATGGCAAGGCCGCCGGCGTGCGTATCAATGCGGCGCCGGGCGGACAGACCTCGGCGGTGTCGATGACCGTGCGCGGGATTGGCTCCATTTCCGGCAATACGCAGCCGTTGCTCGTGGTGGACGGCGTGCCTGTGCGGAATGGGAACGCCAACGTCAGCGCGGATGACGAGCCTTCCAGGCCTTCGCGTTCCTGGCGCGGAACCAAGATTGAGGCCAACGGGCTGGTGGATATTAACCCCGAAGACGTGGAAAGCATTTCCATCCTCAAGGGCGCTGCCGCGTCGGCGCTCTACGGCTCGGAGGCGGCCAACGGCGTGATTATCGTCACCAGCAAGAAGGGCGCCACACAGACGGGCGTCAAAGTGGACTTCAGCGCCACGGCGGCGGCCAGCTATGTGGCCTACATGCCCAAGATGCAGACCGAGTATGGCCCCGGCACCCTCCGGACCTCGCAGGGCGAGTATGAACTGGCCAACGACGGCTTTATCCAGCGTTCGTGGAATAACTACGGACAGAGCGCGTCGCAAAGCTACCTGAGCGTTTTCCAGGGAACGGGGAGCAGCAATGCTTATTTCGGGCCGAAATATGACGCGAGCAAGCAGGTGTTGTACTGGGACGGACAGATGCGCCCCTACCAGGCGGTGAGCGACAATCCGCTGACCGACATCTACCGCACCGGCTATAACCAGACCTACAACGTGGCTGTTTCGTCCGGCTCCGAAAAGATGAATACCCGTTTCTCCTATACTTTCGTCAACGACTTGCCGAACCAGTATAACAGCGACAACCGGAAACACAATTTCTCGCTTGTAGGCAATATCAACATTCATAAAAAACTGCGGGTGGACTATACGGCCAACTATATCCGGCACAATATCCACAACCGTACCTCGACGGGCGAATGGATGTGGAATACCTACAACCTGACGGGCGCGTTCGACGACATCAAGCTGATGCGCGAAAAATATGCACGCACCAGCCTGGGATACCTGAATGTGATCTATAACGCGGCCAATCCTACAAGCAATACGCTGACGCCGAACGAGGCCTTCATTTACGATATCCCGGCCGACGAGGTGAGGAAGTATATGATTTGGCCCATCCTGGCCAATAACTCGTATGAACTCAATCAACGGTTGATTGCCAGCGTGGCGCCCGTATGGGATATTATCGACGGGCTGAAACTGCGCGGGCGTGTTTCGACCGACGTGACGGCCACTTCCATCGAGAACAATGAGGCCACCCGCACGCCGATCTCCATCTCGCCCACCGATCCCGGGGGCGCCTACGCGTTGATCAATAAGAATTACGAGATCTATTACGGTGACATCATGCTGATGCTCAACAAGGACCTCACCCCGGAGGTGAACCTGACGGCCAATGCGGGCTTCCAGGGACGGCTGGAAACCTCCCGCGCCACGCGCCTCCAGACTCGTTCGGGGCTTTCGGTGGATAACTGGTTCAACCTCGCCGCCTCGCTGGGGACCAATCCCGAGTTCGGCATGGAGCACATGGATTACCTGACCACGGCGTATTTCGCTACCGTCGGCGCTTCCTACAACCACTGGGTTTACTTGGAAGCTACGGGGAGGCAGGAAAAAACCTCGACGCTGCTCCCGCCCAACAACTCGTTTTTCTATCCTTCGGTCAATGCCAGCTATATTTTCAGCGAGCACCTGAAGGACGTGCTGCCCGCCTGGTATAATTACGGAAAACTGCGTGCCTCGTACGGTGTTGTGGGGAATACGCCGGGCGCTTACAGGGCCAATGTGGTGTACGACAAGAAGGACAATGCGGGCTACCATTACGTGACCATTCCGAGCAGCTACGGTAACGAAAGCCTGAAACCCGAAACGAAGTACGAATTTGAAGTCGGGCTGGAAAGCCGCTTCTTCAACAACCGCCTGGGCTTCGAGGTGTCTTATTACAATAACAAAGTCGTGGACCAGTTGCTGCAATACGACGTGGCGGCTTCGACCGGTATCAGCAAATACTGGCGGAATATCGGGGAATTGAAGAACACCGGCGTGGAGCTGACGCTCAATGTGGTGCCGGTAGAAACGAGGGACTGGCGCTGGGATTTGCGTTTCAATTATGCGGCCAACCGCAACGAAATCACCAGCCTCCCGGATGATCTGCCTTATCTTAAAAACGGAGGCGGACTGGGAAATACGGGGTCGGGTATGGAAATCCGTTCCTATACCGGACGCCCGATGGGAGACGTTTACCTGTGGAGACGCAAGGAGGTGGACGGCATGAAGGTGTTAAGTAAAGACGGAGCGGCATACGTGATGGCGACCGGCGACGAAAACTATTCCTATGCCGGTAACTTGCTGCCTACCGGCGTGGGCGGCGTTGCCTCCTCGCTCTCGTATAAGAATTTTACCTTCGACTTCATGTTTGATTTCAGCATCGGCGGCCTGGTGCTCGACCAGTGGCAGACCTACGGCACCAAGCTGGGTATCACCCAAAAGTCGCTCCAATACCGCGATGAGGCTCATGGCGGCGTGGCCTACCATTTCGACGGCAATGGACACTCGCTGGCCAATGTCGTTGCCGGTGTAGCGCCGGCAGGAGGCATTACCTATTACGACGGCGTGCTGTTGACCGGTGTCATAGCCGACGATAACGGAACGATCGTGGATAAGAACGGCAGCCGGTATTCCAAAGCCGAGAAGGTGGTACCCTCCAGCAACTACTACGACGCGATGTATAATTCCTGGGGCGGCGGCGGCGACTATGTGGATGACCTGTATGACAATTCCTACATGAAATGCCGCGAACTGTCGCTCAGCTACCTGCTGCCCAGGCAGCTTACCCGGAAGTTCGGCTGCAACAACATGAGCGTGTCGCTCTTCGGGCGCAACCTGTTTTACGTGTTCAAAAACCTGGAGAACTTCGATGCCGAAGCCGCGTCGATCAGTACCCGGTGGTTAAGTTCGGGAGATTTGGGCGCCACCACAGCGGCTACCCGCAGCGTGGGCCTTTCTATCAGAGCAAGTTTCTAACAATCTAATTTTGAAGCAATATGAAAAAGAGAAGCATACTATTTACGATGTGCGCCGCCCTGTTGCTCTTCAGCAATTGTAGCGAGGAGGATTTTTCGGGGAAATACCAGGACCCTTCCAAGGTGACTTCGGTTACGATCGAACAGGTTTTTACCGGCGTGCTGGAAGAGGCCAATGAATTCCTGAGACTCGGATACGGACGGTATTTTGTCCACGACCCGGCTTTCGGTATCTGGGCGCAAACCTGGGGACACCGTCCCGACGACGATATGTACGAAAGCAACCAGATGCAGGTGGATGGCAGTTACGGGCGGTATTTGAGGGTGTTGACCCAGTATAAGCTGCTCAAAAGAGAATTTGATAATTCCGCAGACCAGTCGGTGTACAAAGCGTATGAGCTTTGCGGACGGGCGGTGATGCTGCATGTGCTGTTCCAGACACTCGACGAGTTCGGCCAACTGCCTTACGAGGAGGTGGGACTCTTTCCGCTGACGGGCGAAATCGTGCTCCCCAGCCTGGAAGATACGAAGACGCTCTATCAAAAGGTGCTCGACGGACTGGGCGAGATCAATAGCGAACTGGCGGCGGGCGGCAGCGTTTCGGCCTCGACCGACTGGCTGAACCGAGGTGACATGAAGCTGTGGCGCGTCTATGTTAACTCGCTGCGCCTGCGTTGCGCCATCCGGCTCTCGGGCGCGGAAGATTATACGAATCCCGACAACAGCATGGCGGCGTCTGCCAAACAGCTGGTTGCCGAGATACTGGGTAATCCCAACCAATATCCCGTGGTCACTGGCGAAGAGAACCAGATTTACGTGGAGAATAACTTTACCACCTCTCCCAACGGCTGGTGGACCACGCTGACCGACCACGACGGCAACCAGAACGGCAAAAACTGGGCCATGCGCTGCACCGCCGGTGAGGCTTTGCTCCTGCGCCTGGATTTGAACCGGGACAGCCTTTATACGGCTGCTGCCGACGACCCGCGTTTACCCCTCTTCTTCGACCCCGTGCAGGGCGGACTTCGCGAAGGGAAATATGTGGGCATCAATCCCCGCGACGCTTATTCTGAGGTAGCGGCGCTTATTCGCGGCGAAAGCGAAGGGGCCAACGGGATCAAACAGTTCTCCTCGCACAACGAACGTT
>JAISOP010000164.1 GCA_031275525.1 Tannerella sp. | reverse complement strand
TCATCGGCGGCCAATCACAACGTGAATTTCTACCCTAAACTGTATTTGTTCTCTTACAAAGAAGGATGGATTGGCTTGTCAAAAGATTCTTATTACAGCAATGATGACGCTACATTGCTTCCGACTAAATACATGTATCTGCTGGCAGACTGGCATAAAGATCGCCGTCCGGAAGTCACTTTTATGAGTCCTGTTAATGGCGATCCGGCTACTTCGACCGATGGACGAAACACCGGTAAGAACTGGTTTCAATGTACAATGCCCGTTTCCGGTCGGTTTGCATTGGGCGATACGGTTATTTATTTCCCCGTACCAACCGACCCCCATTATAAATACTGGACAGATGAAGACAAACAAACAGCGCCGTATGTAGTTTATAATTTTCCGACAGGCGATCCGTCCGACATGTCGACCGACGAATATTTTCGAAACGGATATCAATCAACCAGTGCACAGACACGCTGCTGGTTGCCGGTCTGGAAATTCAAGGATAAGAACACGACTTATCTGGAAAATGGTAATTCTACCGGCACAAGGGATATTTATCTCTATCGTCTGGCCGAAACGTATCTTATTGCAGCCGAAGCTTCTGTGAAAAAAAACGACAATGCCAATGCTCTTTTCTATTTAAATAAGGTACGGCAAAGAGCGGAGAAAATACCGGGTAGTTTGATAAAACCGGAAGGTTCGACCGTCACAATCGACGATATTCTCGACGAGCGGGCTATCGAATTATTTGGAGAAGCGCCTCGCTGGAACGACTTGCAAAGAACAGGAAAATTGAACGAGCGGGTACTGAAATACAATTGGGATGTGACGAACATTACAGGTGGTATCCCTACTCAAATGACGGAAAGTTCAACAAAATTCCAACTGCGCCCCCTACCGCTTCAATGGCTCAACTCCCTCTCCAACGGACAGGAACTGGGCAATAATCCCGGATGGTAGATCATAAACCCGAAAACAAGGAGGTCATAAGACAGAACATGTCCACCGGTTGGTTACATCCGGGAAAGTCTATTTAAATCATTAAAAAACTTGATTTGTATGAACAAACTATTTTGCGTTTTAGTGTTTTTTGCATACGGTATGACCGTGTATACGAACGAAGCGACCGTCGGTTCGCCCGACGGCAAGTACCGGATGAAGGTGTACGACCGCGACGGGAAGGCCTGGTTTACCGTCGATTATGAAGGACGTCCCGTTATCCTGGAATCCCAACTCGGCATCAACGGCAACGGGGAATGGAACGATAACGTGCGCGTGGACGGCTGCATTGCCACATCGACGGACACGCTCTGGAAACCTGTCTACGGCGAACGGGAAATCGTCCGCGACCGCTATAATCAGTATGAAATCACGTTGACAAATCCGGATAATCCCCGCCGCCATCTCTACCTGATTGTCCGGGCTTACAACGAAGGCATTGCTTTCCGCTACTTTTTTCCGGGTAACGAATACCTGCACATCACCCGCGAATATACGCAATATACCCTGCCGGAAGGGACGAAAGCGTACCATACGAAACGGGCGCAATCCGTCTGTGAACTGTTGCCGTTGCGCGACTGGCCGGGCGAAAGCGAACGTCCGCTGCTGCTCAAAGCGCCTCAAGGCCCGTATGTGCTGCTGACCGAAGCCGGAGTAGTCGATTATGTGCGTACCAAATTCGTTTTAGACGCCGGGAAACCCAATACTATCACCGGCGCCATGTATGGAGATGTAGACCACATCGCCCCGTACCGGACGCCCTGGCGGGTGATTATGGCCGCCGGAAAAGCCGGTCGGCTGATCGAAAACAACGATTTGCTACTCAATCTCAATCCGCCGTGCGAAATTGAAAACACCTGGTGGATACGTCCCGGGAAAGTCATGCGCGAGGTGACGTTGACGACCGAAGGCGGCAAGGCGCTGGTCGACTTTGCCGTCAAACGCAACCTGCAATATATTCATTTTGACGCCGGGTGGTACGGCCCGGAAGGAAGCAAAGATTCCGATGCGAGCACCGTCTCCATTGACCCCGCGCGCAGCAAAGACCCCGACGCGCTTAACCTGAAAGAAGTCATCGAATATGCGCGGAAGCGGAATGTCGGCGTCATCCTGTACGTAAACCAGCGCGCGCTGTACCGGCAGCTGGACGAGATCCTGCCGCTGTACGCAAGCTGGGGCGTGGCCGGCGTCAAATTCGGATTTGTGATGGTGGGTTCGCAATTCTGGACTACGTGGATGCATGAGGCGGTGAAAAAATGCGCCGAATACGGATTGATGGCGGATATTCACGACGAATACCGTCCGACGGGATTCAGCCGCACCTATCCCAACCTGATGACGCAGGAAGGCGTCTACGGCAACGAAGAATTTCCCGACGCCACTCACAACGTCACGCTGCCTTTCACGCGTTTCACGCAAGGCGCCGCCGACTATACCATTTGCTACTATCGCCGGAAATGGGATGAAGACACCCGGCCCGACACCGCTCACGGCCTTGTCAACGCCCGGCTGCTGAAAACGACGGCAGCCCATCAGCTGGCGATGGCCGCAGTCTATTACAGTCCCCTGCAATACATGTACTGGTACGACAAGCCTTCCGAAAGCAGGGACGAGCCGGAACTGGAATTTTTCGATCGGGCGCCGACGGTTTGGGACGATACAAAAGTGATTTGCGGCGAACCGGGTCAATACATTTCCATCGCCCGTCGCAGCGGCGCCGACTGGTTCATAGGGACGATGACCAACAACGACGGACGTAAATTAGACCTCCCGCTGGATTTCCTCCCGCCGGGGGAGACGTATACCGCTCATATCTACTATGACGACCCGAAATCGAAAATCCGCACCAAAGCAGGCGTCAAAACCCTGACGGTTACGAATAAATCCGTACTTGAAGCCATCCTGTCCCCCTCCGGCGGACAGGCCGTATGGATCGAAGCGCGATAAAATGATTTATAAACAACGTTCGCATGAAAAAGCGCTTTTAGCGTATGACATTTGTTTCATTCCAAATTCCAGGCGATTCGTTTCCGGCGAACAGACCAAATTGTTCGTTTGCATCGAAAACTTTTATTCGTTTATATCGAATAGAATGATAAGATATGATACTGAAGAATATATTAGTTCAAATCATTGAAGAGCAGCAGGCTCTTCTTAAGAAAAGAGATCCGGGCATGAAGCGGGAAATGCTGTCGACGCTTCTCCGGTTAAGTAACTTGTCTGTCATTATATCGGGTATTCGTCGATGCGGAAAAAGTACGTTGCTTTTGCAATGGATGCTTGAAAGCCATGTGTCCCTTTCAGGGACATATTCAGTTGTTTATCGAAACCGGCCCTGTAAATATTCCTGTTGACGAGCTAAATCTTACATGGGACGACGTAGACTTTCCACGGGACGAACTAACCATTTGGGCGGTAAATACAGACGAAATTTTTCACATTACTTGCAGACAGCCTAAAATTTCTCGCGGGATATACGATTTGCCGGCTCCGGGACGTTATAATACAGAATAATTAACATAACCGGTTATGAAACGAAACAGTGCAGCCTTATTGGTATGCTTCACACTGATAGCTTCGTCTTGCAGGCATGATTACGAGCTGATATTTTTAATGAATAAAGCCGATACCGCCCTTC
>JAISOP010000137.1 GCA_031275525.1 Tannerella sp. | reverse complement strand
TTATCACTAACCACTAACCGCTAACCACTAATTCGCCTTCCCGAGCGTCGCTTAACGTGCGAAGCGCACGAAGCCTTGATTTTTGGTTCTTTTTATCAAGAAAAAGAACCAACTACTTTACACCACAATGGGTATCAAACAAACGACTCCTCCCGTGTATTACAGTAGAAGGAATAGTAGCGGTTGATGATTTTGTTACACAGGAGTCCCCTAATAAGGCAATACAGCCCGCCGGAAATAAGGCGCACCTGCAAAACCCCGTCGGTGAAAACAGATATGTTCCAGCGAATAAAGAGGTGTGTATGGACGCTATTACGCGACGCGTAATACCATGCTAAGCGCCTCTTTTGGTTTTTTGAATTATCTTTGTCCCCTGAAATTCGGAGGTTATGATGACAATAGCAGAGATTACATGGACGGTTGACCCGGCTATTTTTTCCATCGGGTCAAGGGAAATACGCTGGTATGCGTTGGCGTTTATCGTCGGTTTTTCCGTGGGGTATAAAAACGTGGAGCGGATGTGGAAACGGGAAAGTATTCCTCCCGGATGGCTGGACCCGTTGCTGTATTACACGGCTTTGGGTACGATCGTCGGGGCACGGCTGGGACATTGCTTGTTTTACGACCCCGGGTACTACCTGGCCCATCCGATCGAAATATTGAAGGTATGGGAAGGCGGGCTGGCCAGTCACGGCGGCGTGCTGGGGATTATTGTCGCCATTTATTTCTACTCCCGGAACGTGTCGCATCAGAGCATGTTGTGGACGTTCGACAAGTTGGTTACCCCCACGGGCTTGGTGGCTGCGCTGATACGTCTGGGCAACCTGATGAACCATGAGATTTTCGGTCATCCGACGGATTTACCCTGGGGCTTCCGCTTTGTCGATTTTTCAAAAATCTCCCTGCACGCCTGGCGGCAGGGCGCCGAACCCGTCTTCACCGCACCCAGTCATCCGACCCAAATCTATGAAGCGGTCTGCTACCTGCTCACCTTCGCACTCTGCATGTGGCTCTACTTCAGGAAAGATGCCTGGAAACGGGAAGGCTTTATCTTCGGCATCTTCATGATATGCCTCTTTACCGCCCGATTCCTGATCGAATTCCTGAAAGAGGTCCAGGAAGATTTCGAGGTCGGCATGGTGCTCAACATGGGGCAATGGCTGAGCATCCCGTTCGTCCTGGCAGGTCTGTACTTTGTCCTGCGGGCAGTGAAAAGAAAACCAGTCGCTTATTCTTATCGTAATGCAAATAAAAATCGCAAATGACATCTATTACGTCGGCGTCAACGACCGGCGGAAAACGCTTTTTGAAAACTTATGGCCCTTGCCCGACGGCGTTTCGTATAACTCATTCCTGATTACGGACGAAAAAACGGCGCTGATGGACACGGTCGATATCTGTTATTCTGACCTTTTTTTCCGTCAAATCGAGGAAGCCCTGAACGGGCGTCCGCTCGATTATCTGGTCGTCAACCACATGGAACCCGACCACTCCGGCAGCATCCGTTTGTTGCGGCAACTATATCCCGGCCTCCAAATCGTCGGCAACCGGCAAACGTTCGGCATGTTGGCCGGCTATTACGGTATCACGGAGGGGCTGCATGAGGTCAGGGAGGGAGAGGTCCTCGATCTGGGACGCCACCGCTTGAAGTTCTACATGGCCCCGATGGTACATTGGCCGGAAGTAATGGTTGCCTACGACGAAACAGACAAAACCCTTTTCTCAGCCGACGCCTTCGGCACCTACGGCACGCTGGACGGCGGTGTGACGGATTCGCAAATCAATACAGACCGTTACCGGGAGGAAATGATACGCTACTACGCCAACATCGTCGGCAAGTACGGCAATCCCGTTCAGAAACTGCTGCAAAAGCTCTCGCTGCAGGACATTCAAACCATCTGCCCCACCCACGGCCCCGTCTGGCACGAACGCCGCACCGACGCCATCCACCTGTATGACCGGCTCTGCCGCTACGAAGGCGCCACAGGCGTGACCATTCTCTACGGCAGCATGTACGGGCATACCGAACAGATGGCCGAAACGGTGGCCGCCTCGCTTTCGGAACAGGGTATCCGGGAAATCGCCATGCACGACGCCAGCAAAACCCATGCCTCGTACATGCTGAGGGATGTCTTCAAATACAGGGGACTGATGGTCGGCAGTCCGACCTACAGCGGGCAGCTTTTCCCGGCCATCGAATCCGTCCTGAAACAGATTGAGGTCCGCGAAGTGAAAAACCGTTTGTTCGGTTACTTCGGCTCGTTCACCTGGGCGGGGATGGCTGTTAAGCGCTTAGCCGCTTTCGCGGAAACCATGAAGTGGGAAACAGCCGGCGAACCGGTCGAACAAAAACAGGCCATGAGCGACGAATCCCGCCGGAAATGCCGGGAACTGGGCAAAGTCATGGCGGAACGGATGCTATCTTTCAATGATTCAAAAATCCAATGATTCAAAGATTCAACCCATGAGAGTGATTATCGAACCGACATACGAAAGAATGTCGCAATGGGCGGCCGGCTACATCGCTGCCCGAATCGGGAAAGCCGCGCCAACGGCCGATAAACCCTTTGTGCTGGGACTGCCGACCGGCTCGTCGCCGCTGGGCACGTATCAACGCCTGATTGAACTGAACAGGAGCGGCGCCGTATCGTTCCGCCACGTCGTCACGTTCAACATGGACGAATACGTTGGCCTGCCGGAGGATCATCCCGAAAGTTACCATTCCTTCATGCGGAAGCACTTTTTCGGCCACATCGACATACAGCCGGAAAACGTGCATATCCTCAACGGAAACGCGCCTGACCTCGAACAGGAATGTGCCGCCTACGAGACCGCTATCCGGGCGGCCGGCGGTATCGACCTCTTCCTGGGCGGCATCGGGCCGGACGGACACATGGCATTCAACGAACCGGGATCATCGCTGGCTTCGCGTACGCGTATCAAGACGCTGACCACCGATACGATGATTGCCAACTCCCGTTTCTTCGACAACGACGTGAACCGGGTGCCGAAGACGGCCCTGACGGTCGGCGTGGCCACGGTGCTCGACGCGCGCGAGGTGCTGATTGTGGTCAACGGCCACAGCAAGGCGCGTGCCCTGCAGCAGGCCGTCGAGGGCGCCGTGAACCAGATGTGGACAATCACGGCGTTGCAACTGCATCCGAAGGGAATCATCGTCTGTGACGAGGCCGCCTGCGACGAACTCAAAGTCGGCACCTACCGCTATTTCAAGGACATCGAAAGGGAACATCTCTGTCCGGAAACCATCCTGTAACGCTCCCGGAGGGCAGGGCGTTCAAAGTTGATGAAATGACTAATGCCGGGAGGGCGACCTCCCTAATGCAGGGAGGTTGGCCTCCCTAATGCTGGGAGGGCGACCTCCCTAATGCAGGGAGGACGACCTCCCTAATGCTGGGAGGGCGACCTCCCTAATGCGGGGAGGACGACCTCCCTAATGCAGGGTGAGTGTAATTCGTGATTTTGCTATTACGCACAAAAAACGGCTATTTCTTTTTCCATAGCGCCTCAAAAAAAGAAATAGCCAAAAAAACTTCGTTTGTGTGTTCCTGTAAGGCTGAAAATAACTACTTTTGGTAGCTCTTAGAATCCATAAAACAGAAATTAAATAAATAAGGAATGATGAAAAGAATTTGGATGATTTCAATGGCGGCATGTATAATGCTGTGGTCATGCGGAAACAGGGAAGAAAGACTGGTTTCCGGGTTGAAGAAAGCCGACTTCGTATCGGAAGTAGCCGGTAAACCGACGGCTTTGTATGTATTGAAGAACGCGAAAGGCATGGAGGTTTGTGTCACGAACTACGGCGGACGGGTGGTTTCCGTCATGATTCCGGACAAGAACGGCAAAATGACGGATGTCGTACTGGGGTATGACCACATCGCGGATTATGTGGCTTCGGACGGGAACTTCGGTGCGCTTATCGGGCGTTACGGCAACCGGATTGCCCGGGGACAGTTCGTGCTGGACGAAAAGGAATACCGTTTGCCGCAGAATAATAACGGAAACTGCCTCCACGGTGGGCCACAGGGGTTCCATGTCCAGATATGGGACGCGGTGCAGCCGGACGACCGGACACTGGAACTGAGCTACCTCTCCGAGGATGGCGAAGCCGGATTCCCGGGTAACCTGAAGGTGAAGGTAACTTATACCGTGACCAACGATAATGCGCTGGACATCCGCTATGAAGCGACGACCGATCGGCCAACGGTGGTCAACCTGACCAATCACAGTTATTTCAATCTCTCGGGCGTGGCCGGTTCCCGGATCACCGACCACCTGGTTCAAATCAACGCCGACCTCTATACGGAAGTGGACAGCCTGCTCCTCCCCACCTCGGCGCTGCTTCCGGTTGAGGGTACGCCGCTGGATCTGCGTACGCCGGTTCTCCTGAGCGAAGGCATCGACAGCCCGTTCCGGCAAATCGAACGGGGCAAGGGTTTTGACCACAACTGGGTATTGAATACGGGAGGAAATGTGACGCAGCCGGCAGCTCGCGTCCTACATCCGGGCAGTGGTATTGTCATGGAGGTTTTCACAAACGAGCCGGGCGTCCAATTCTATTCCGGAAACGCAATGAGCGGAACGGACAAAGGTAAATTCGGCGTCACCTATCCGCACCGCGGAGCGCTCTGCCTCGAAACGCAGCACTATCCGGACAGCCCGAACCAGCCGGCTTTCCCGACAACAACGCTCCGCCCGGGAGAAAACTACCTGAGCCGGTGCATCTACCGTTTTTCCGTTCAATAAATGATTGGCACACACATTATATAATATGCACCATGAAGAGAATGATTTTTATCTGTCTTTTAACCCTCTGCGGCGCGACGGCCGTAGAGGCCCAGCAAGTGATAAAACTGTGGGAAGGAAACCCGCCGACCGACAATGAAATCACGGCAGCGGAAAACAGGGACGCGAATCACTGGATTACCAATGTTTCTTCGCCCGAATTAATCGTCTATCTGCCTGAAAAGGGGAAAGGGAACGGAAAAGCGGTGATTGTCTGTCCGGGCGGTGGATATGCCGGTCTGGCGTCGCACCACGAAGGCACCCTGGTCGCTCAGTGGCTCGCGGGTCGGGGGATTGCCGCCTTCATACTGAAATACCGGATGCCGAACGGACACAAGGAGGTACCGCTGGAGGATGCGCAGCAGGCCATCCGTCACGTGCGCAGCCATGCCACGGAATGGCAAATCCGACCGGACCAAATTGGCATTGCCGGTTTTTCGGCCGGTGGCCACCTGGCGTCAACGGCCTCGACACATTTTACGGTCATCGGCGGTGTCAGTTCCCGTCCCGATTTTAGCATTCTGTTCTACCCGGTCATTACCATGGAGATGACGACGCACGCCGGTTCGCGTCGGAACTTGCTGGGCGACCACCCTTCGCTCGCCGACCTGCATACGTTTTCAAACGAGAAACAGGTGAATGTCAACACGCCGCCGGCCATTATCTTGCTGAGCGACGACGACACGGGCGTGTTGCCGGAAAACAGTATCCGTTATTACCAGGCGCTGAAAGCAAACGGTATCAAGGCGGCGCTGTATATTTTCCCTACCGGCGAACATGGCTGGGGATGGAACAAGGATTTTGCCTATCACCGGCAATTCCTGGAGTTACTGGCCGCCTGGCTGGAAGATATTTGAGTGCGGTTTGTATCAGGAACTGTCCGGAAATAAACCGTCCCTTTACGGGTCTGTTTTTCGCAATCCTTCAGCCCGAAAATGCTTACATACCCCGGTATATGCGCATTTTCGGGCTTTGTGCTGCAAAAAACATTTCCCGTAAATTTGGTTCATTCTTTTTTTTGAGGCGCTATGAATTTTGTGCATCCCTTTGTCATCCCTTCCAATCATAAGAATGTCTTGGGAAGCCGCCTTCCCCAGGGCTGACGCATCTAATTTTTTAGGAGTTTAATAAGATATAGGTTATCCCATCCGGCTTTTAATCGTTTCCCCCTAACACCGACTTTTGTTGTTTTCTCATTTTTGAGCAGGTTC
>JAISOP010000083.1 GCA_031275525.1 Tannerella sp. | reverse complement strand
CCGTGCTGCGCGGGATCGCTTCCGGCGACGCGGAAACAGCGTTTAAGGAGGCCGTGCTGGAATCGGTCAAGATGTATGCCACGGTGAACGCCGTGTCCGACTGCGCCAAGGAGGATATTCCGAACCGCAGCCCGCTGGTGGCAGGCGAGGGCACGCAATGGTCGGCAGACTGGACGGATGCCCATATCCTGGACTATGCCAAAGCCAAATGGGACGCCGCCGTTTCGACCTCCGACAAACTGAAGCTGGTGTACGAACAGTTCTGGGTTCACAACACGATATTCAACGCGGTGGAGACCTTCAACAGTTTGCGCCGCACCGGTATTCCCGATGATTTGTATTATGGTTACCGTTCGGGATCCGCCTCGACCAGGGTGTTGCCCAACCGCCTGATCATCCCGGCCAGCGAACACGAACGTAACCCGAATATCCCTAACGAACGTTCCACAACGGGTTACGATCCGGGTAAAGGGAACTGGGAAGCGCTCTTCTGGGCACGAGACCTCACCAATCCCGCCCAGTACAGGGGCACGGTCAAAACGTCGCTCTAAAAGCGATACGGTTGGTACTCAGGTATCGTTCCGATTCATGGAAAGAGGCTGTCCGCAGTGAGCGCGACAGCCTCTTTTTTCGAGATACCAATTGTCTGAACTGTGATTTATGTGATTTTTGTGATTGATATGATTGGTGTGATTCATCATGGTAATTACGAAAATTATTCCAAGTCACATCAATCATATAAATCATATAAATCACAGTTCAGATAATTGGAATGACATTTGGTTCATTCCCCCTTCCCCCTTTTCCCTTCCAAATATTACTTCCGGCGGGCTGTAAGCATTACCAGGGGAGTAACCACCGGCAACAAAGGTCGCAACGCATTGAATACCAAGGGTAGTCCGGAGCGGGACCCCGAAATAGCTTATTGCGGGACCCCGCAATAGCTTAGTGCGGGGTCCCGCAATAGCTTAGTGCGGGGTCCCGAAATAGCTTATTGCGGGGTCCCGCAATAGCTTAGTGCGGGGTCCCGCAATAGCTTAGTGCGGGGTCCCGCAATAGCTTAGAGCGGGACCCCGCTATAGTATTAGAGCGGGACCCCGGGATAGGTTAGAGCGGGGTCCCGGGATAGCTTGGAAGGGAGGATGGAGCATGAATGAGACCGTGTGCCTTCCTCTGCTGTCTTGCGTCACGGGGGAAGACCTGTTCATTCTCCCTGCTCCCTTCGGAAGGTGATTTCCGGCAGGCTGTAGGCATGATTAGGGACTAACTACTCGCTTGAATTTTTATTACCTTTGCAGCGATTTTTTAACGATAATAACAAGCATGATGGGATACAATTTCAGGGATATTGAGAAGAAATGGCAGCAGTGGTGGCGGGAAAAGGAAGTGTACCGCGTCAGGGAAGACGAAAGTAAACCCAAATATTACGTATTGGATATGTTCCCCTATCCTTCGGGAGCGGGGTTGCACGTGGGGCATCCGCTCGGTTATATTGCTTCGGATATCTTTGCTCGCTACAAGCGGCTGAAAGGCTTTAATGTGCTCCATCCGATGGGGTACGACGCCTACGGTCTGCCGGCCGAGCAGTATGCCATCCGAACCGGACAGCATCCCGGCCTCACGACCCGGAACAATATCGAACGCTATCGCGAACAACTGGACAAAATCGGGTTCTCTTTCGACTGGAGCCGCGAGGTGCGGACGTGCGACCCTGCCTACTATCACTGGACGCAATGGGCTTTTGTGCAGATGTTCGACAGTTTTTACTGTTATGACCAAAACCGGGCGCTGCCGGTTTCCGAACTGGTTCGCAGGTTCGAGGCCGCGGGTACGCAGGGGCTGAACGTGGCTTCGGGTGGTAATCATTCCTTCACGGCGGAGGAATGGAAGGCGATGAGCGAGGTGCAGCGGCAGGAGGTATTGATGGACTGTCGTATGGCTTATTTGGGTGATACGGTGGTGAACTGGTGTCCGGCGCTGGGCACGGTGCTGGCCAATGACGAGGTGGTGAACGGCGTCTCGGAACGGGGTGGCTACCCGGTGGAACAGAAGGTCATGCGGCAGTGGTGCCTGCGTGTCTCGGCCTACGCCCGAAGACTTCTCGACGGCCTGGAAACCATCGACTGGACGGAATCTCTGAAGGAAACTCAACGGAACTGGATCGGACGAAGTGAGGGGGCGGAAATGAGATTCAACCTCTCCCCCGGCCCCTCCCCACAAGGGAGGGGGGAGCAGCGTGACGAGGCAGAACAGTTTCATGCAAGCCGGAGTGGTTCGGCGGAGACGACGCCTGAAGGACAGAGTATTCCCCTCTCCTGTGGAGAGGGGCCAGGGGAGAGGTACATTACCGTTTTCACGACCCGTCCCGACACTCTTTTCGGTGTCACCTTCATGGTACTTGCCCCCGAGTCGAAATACCTTCCCCTCGTTGTCACGCCGGAGCAGCGTACCGTCATCGCCGCCTACCTGTCCGCGACCGGGAAGAAGACCGAGCGCGAGCGCATCGCCGACCGCCGCGTGACAGGCGTCTTCAGCGGCTCCTACGCCCTCCACCCGCTAACCGGCAAAACCCTCCCCATCTGGATCAGCGACTACGTCCTGGCCGGTTACGGGACGGGCGCCATCATGGCCGTCCCCGCACACGACAGTCGCGACTACGCCTTTGCCCGCCACTTCCATCTCCCCATCATCCCCCTGATCGAAGGCTGCGACCTGTCGGAAGAAAGTTTCGACGCCAAGGAAGGCATCCTGATGAACTCCGGATTCCTGAACGGCCTGACCGTCGGGGAAGCCATTCAAGCCGCCCGGGAATACATCGAGGCTAACGGACTGGGCAGGATCAAGGTCAACTACCGCCTGCGCGACGCCATCTTCAGCCGCCAGCGCTACTGGGGAGAGCCGTTCCCCATCTATTACGACGCCAACGGGCTGCCTCAGCCGCTGCCGGTGGACAAACTGCCGCTGGAGCTGCCGGAAGTGGATAAATTCCTCCCCACCGAAACGGGCGAACCGCCGCTGGGACGCGCCGTCCGGTGGGCATGGGACAGCGTGAGCGGGCAAGTAACGGACACCTCGCGCATCGACCACCATACCGTTTTCCCCCTCGAACGGAACACCATGCCGGGCTTTGCCGGTTCCTCGGCCTACTACCTCCGCTACATGGATCCGCATAACCCCGGCGCACTGGTCTCGCCCGCTGCCAACCAATACTGGCGCAGCGTAGATATCTACCTCGGCGGAACGGAACACGCCACCGGACACCTTATCTACAGCCGTTTCTGGAACAAATTCCTTTACGACCGGGGGCTGGTTTGCGAAGACGAACCCTTCCGCAAGCTCGTCAATCAGGGCATGATTCAAGGGCGGTCGAACTTTGTTTACCGCGTGAACGGCTCCAACACCTTTGTCTCGCTCAACCTGAAGGACGGCTACGAGGTGACGCCGTTGCACGTGGACGTCAACCTCGTGGCCAACGACCTGCTCGACCTCGACGCCTTCCGCCGCTGGAACCCCGAATACCGGGACGCGGAATTTATCCTGGAAAACGGGAAATACGTCTGCGGCTGGGCGGTCGAGAAGATGTCCAAGTCGATGTACAACGTGGTCAACCCGGACTCGGTCGTCGAAAAGTACGGCGCGGACACACTGCGGCTCTACGAAATGTTCCTCGGCCCCCTCGAGCAGTCCAAACCCTGGGACACGAACGGCATCGACGGCGTACACCGTTTCCTGAAAAAGCTTTGGGCTTTGTTCTACGGACAGGCGGACGCCCTGCAGGTGACGGACGGCGAACCTTCGGCGGCCGAACTCAAGGCGCTGCACAAGCTGATAAAGAAAGTATCCTGGGACATTGAGCACTTCTCGTTCAACACCTCGGTCAGCGCCTTTATGATTTGCGTCAACGAACTGACGGCGCTCAAGTGTGCAAAACGCGCCGTGCTGGAACCGCTCATCATTGTACTGGCGCCCTTTGCCCCTCATGTGGCCGAAGAACTGTGGCACGTACTGGGCCACGCCGATACCGTGTGCGATGCCGCGTGGCCGGCATACCGGGAGGCCTACCTGAAGGAAGACACCGTCACCTATGCCGTTTCCTTCAACGGCCGGGTGCGTTACAGCCTTGACCTGCCCGCCGGCCTGCTACCTGAAGGAGTGGAACGGGCGGCGCTGACGCATGAACTCTCGGCCAAGTGGCTCGAAGGCCGGACGCCGCGGAAAATCATCGTCGTGCCCGGCAAGATTATCAACATGGTATTGTGAGATTCGATGAAACCGTATTCGCTCCACAGGCTCTACCACCCCGTCCGTGATTATGTATTTATCGCCATCGGGACACTCCTGTTCGGCTTCGGCTTCAACGGGTTTATCCTGTCTGCCGAAGTCGTCCCGGGCGGACTGACGGGAGTGTGTTCGTTGCTGTTCTACCTGACGAAGATCCCGGTATCGGTGACGTACGCCGCGGTGAACATCGCCCTGCTGCTGCTTGCATACAAACTGCTGGGACTCCGTTTTATGGTGAATACGGTGTTCGGCGTCGTTACCCTTACCTGTTCGCTGATGTTCTTTGAGTGGCTCCTGGGCGGCCGGCCGATCATCAAGGATGAGCCGTTCATGTCCATTCTGATAGGCGGTGCGCTTTGCGGCGCGGGACTGGGTATTATATTCTCGGCCAACGGCAGCACCGGCGGAACGGACATCGTGGGCGCCATCGTCAACAAATACCGGAATATCTCCATTGGACGGACGTTGCTTTTATGCGACTTCATTGTCATCGGGTCATCCTATTTCCTGTTCCACGACATCGAGAAAATCGTGTTCGGGTTTGTGGAGATGGCCGTCAACAACTACGTGCTCGACCGTGTCATGAACGCAAACAACCAATCGGTCCTGTTCCTGATCTTCTCGCAAAAGCATGAAGAAATCACCCGGCGCATCATCAGCGACCTGGGACGCGGCTGCACGCTTCTCGACGCTCAGGGCGGCTACTCCCGGGAGCCGGCGAAGATGATCGTCCTGCTGGCCAAAAACCGCGAAAGCGTGACGGTGTTCCGCCTGGTCAAGTCCATCGACCAGCGGGCATTTATTTCGCAAAGTCCCGTCCGCGGCGTGTACGGCGAAGGGTTTGACCCGATCAAGTGTTAGTCTTACCTTCGCGGCAGATTTTAATATGTAGGGAAGACGATGAATACAGCCGTTTTTGAAGGATACATGGGTATCCGGGTCGGGAATGAACAGTTTGTGTACGACATGCTTTTGTTATTGGTCTTCCTGCTTTTCGCCCTTTTCGCTCTTATTTTCCGCTTTCATTTTCCCCTATTCGCCAGGATACTGAACGAACTCTTTTCGATGAAGGAGCGTCAGAGCCTGTTTGACGAACAGGTGAGAAGCAATCTCCTTTTCACGGGTTTCCTGGAGTTTCAGGCGCTGTTTTTGTGTGCGCTTTTTGTATCCCTGGTGTATGGCCATCTTGTCGGCTTCCGGAACCTGCTCTTTTTTTCGACCGGCGGAATGATGATGATATTTTTCGGTATTCTCAGCCTTTTTTACTTGTTTAAACAGGGTATGTATTCGCTCAACGGATTTGTATTTAGCGAAAAAGACAGTTACAGGCACTGGAAAGTCACGTATCATAACTTGCTTTGTCTGTGGGGTATTTCCCTGTATCTTCCCGTCGTCTGGCTGATACTGGACCATGAACATTTGACGGAAACGCTCTTCTTGTTTGCTCTTTTCTACGTTCTCTTTCGGTTCACACTAATTTACATGACTGTTCGTATCTTTTATAACAAAAATACAGGGATATTATATTTAAGTTCGTACCTTTGCGCCCAGGAAATTATACCCCTACTCTTTTTGTATGAAGGTATGAATTATTTGTATAACACAATTGAGGTAAGCGCTTTATGGCATTAAGTATTAAAAAGCTACTGATATCACAACCGAAGCCGACTTCGGAAAAGTCTCCTTACTTTGACATCGCCGAAAAATATGGGATGGAAATAGACTTTCGCCCCTTTATCAAAGTAGAACCCCTGACAGCTAAAGAATTTAGACAACAACGCATCTCTATTTTAGATTACAGTGCAATCATTTTTACGGCACGGACAGCGAT
>JAISOP010000321.1 GCA_031275525.1 Tannerella sp. | reverse complement strand
TTTACATATGCAACTTGCGAATCAAACCCGGATAGAAATAATCCGGGCTGAACTTCTGCGCTCTTTCCTGGGGGATATTTATATTGAAACTGCCGAACTAGTTATATCGAACTCAGGTTCATAGCAATGGTTCTCCTCCGTCATGCTGATGCGGATGCCCCGCTCCTGTAAGAGCGCCGTGTAGGGATCACTGCAATACTGAATGCCGCGATCGGAATGATGGACAAGACCTGAGGTACACCCACAGGACGACAGGGCCATCTGCAGCGCAGTCAGGCTCCCCTCTATCCCCAGGCTGCGCGACAGATGCCAGCCTACCACCTTGCGTGAATAAGCATCCGTCAGCAGAGACAAATACGCAAAGCCCTCCCGGAGCCGAATATAGGTTATGTCGGAAACCCACGCCTGATTGGGTGCATTCACCCGCATTGCCTTCAACAGGTTCCCGTATCGCCGGAAGCGATGATAGCTGTCCGTCGTACGCGTGTAACTCCGCTTGCGGGTAACTAACAGGCCCTCCGACCGGAGGACCCCGAAGAACTTGTCGCGCCCCAGACCGGGCGAGAACGCATGAAGCCGCTCCCCGTACATGTGATACAGCTTCCGCCCGCCTATCCGGGGCTGAAGACGACGCTCCTGAACGATCATCTCTATCACCATCTCTTTGACCATGAATGCACGTACCTCGCGCTTATGGCCTTTGTAATAACCATTCCGACTGATCTTAAAATACCTGCATAAGGCGCTCATGCTGTACCTCCTTTCCTGGTGACACCGCCCGATCGTGGCAATCCGGTGTTTTTTTTTAAGGCCGACTGGTCGATACCCGCCACCTCCAGCAGTGTCTCTAACGCATCATACGCCAATGTCTTGTCTGCCAACGCTATCTTCAAGCGACGATTCTCCTGTTCCAAAACTTTGATTTGATCTGTCTCTTTTCTCATTTTTACATAAATTACTTCGTTTAACATCGACGGATCGCCATAACGCTGAACCCAACGCTTGACCGTGGTGGCTCCTCCAATGCCATATCTACGCATGATCTCCGTTATACTTAATCCGGCTTTCACTTCTTCTACTACTTTCTGCTTAAAGCAAACACTGTACCGATAATTTTGATTGGGCCTTTTTGACATAATTTCCCCTCCTTAATGTGTCAACCTATTTCAGAACATGACACAATTCTCAATTCTCCATTCTCCATTCCCCACTAACCACTAACCGCTAAAAAGGTTTCATGGGAGGCGGTAACTGACGCCCCCCATCAACCAACGTCCGGCCTGCGGCACATTCCCTATATCGTAATAATAGGTGTCGTACAGGTTATTCAAATGGAGATAAAAATTCCAGTTATCCTGTTTGTAGTTCAGCTTGAGGTCGAGGGTTGAGAAAGCGGGAAACGGGTGCAGCCCCCTATCCTCTGTGCCTTCGTATTTGCGGAAAACGCCCATGCGCTTCTGGTAACGAACATACCAGCCGGCGGAAAGCCCTTTGTATATGGGATGATTGAGTTGGACGGTCAGCTTGTCGCGCAGGTAATTCAGGGAATACCTCGACTCCATGCCTCTGGAGTCGCAGGTCTGATTCATACGGGCGTAATGGACCGCCAGGGTAGTCCGTTCGCCCAGCGCCGGCCAGCGTTCGCCCGGGCGGAAAGTCAGGCCGGCCTCCACGCCCTGCTTGTCTATTCCGGTCAGATTCCAGGAGGCCCACTTCTGGTCGCCCGACGCCCTGACCCAGTCGATCACGTCGCGCCCCCACATCAAGTAAGCCGTGAGGGAGGCGGTAACCAAGGGGTGACTGTACCTGAGGCCCCAGTCCACCGACTCCGAGCGTTCCGGCTTCAGCCCCTCGTCGGCGGTATGCGTTTCGGTGGTATAAAAGAGGTCGGTAAAGGTAGGCAGGCGGGTCGAACGGCTCCAGGTCGTGTAGAAGCGGAGGGCAGGCAGAGGGCGGTAAACCGCGCTGAGCGAAGGATAGAAACGGACGCTCTCCAACAGGGTATTCCGGCTCATCAGCGCCCCGGCCGATACGGTCAGGCGCTTCCACTCGACCGTATGTTCCAGCGTGAGGGCGGTATTGGTACGTTCGTCCCGGTGCGTGTAGCGTCCCTGCGGCGTGGTCATCGGATGACCCAGGTTGCTGCTCACAATGGCCTCGCGCCGCCATTCGCCGCCCAAGCCGGTGACGCCCAGCCGCGAAGTATATTGGAAAACCAGGTTGGCGCCATACGTATCCCCCCGGTGAAAGTTGCGGCCGGTGTCCGTATTCCGGATCAGGTCAAAGCGGTCGTAATGCCTGTTCCAGTAAAGGATGGGGATACACTTCAGGGCCTTCCCGAAGGAGCCTTTCAGGGACCCCACATAGGCGCTTGTCTGTTCGTACTGGTTCGGATAGAGCGCGGAATAGAACGTGTTCGCGCCATACTGTTTACGGTTATAGCCCATTTGCAGGTCGAGGCGGGACGCTTCCCCGGCTTCCCAGGCGGTTTGCCAGAGCAGGTCGAGCAGCCGGTAGTCGCTGTTGTGTTCGGCAGTATATCCGTCCGACGCCCGGTAGCCGGCAGACAGGCTGTTTTTGGTTTGTCCCACGCCGGCTGCGCCCCGCACCTCCGCTTCATGCAAGGCATACATGCCGGCCTTGGCATTGGCATACAGGCGGGCGTCGATCTCCTTTTTGGTGACGATGTTGATGCCGCCCGAAAAGGCGCCGGAACCGTAAACCAGCGCCGCGGGGCCGTGGATCACTTCGATGCGTTCGATGTCGGAAAGGTTGACGGGAAGGTCAAAACTGTAATGGCCGGTGTGTGGATTGGTGAAGTTGACGCCGTTTAGCAGGACGGCCGTCTGGTCGGCTGAGCCGCCGCGCAGGGAGATGTCGGCCTGGACGCCGTGTCCGCCCCGCTGGATGACGTCGATATTGGCGACGTAGTTCAGGAGTTCTTCGATGCTTTGGACAGGCGCCTGCTCAATCTGTGCCCGGCGGATGACGGTGACCGATTTGGCCGCCCTGCCGGCGGGCGTTTCGACGCGTGCCGCCGTCACGGTCACTTCCTCCAGTTCCTCCAGTTCCTCCTCCGGCAGCATTTCGGGCTGCGAGGCAACGCCGGCCGTCTGTGCCGCCGTCGGGGTAGCGTGGGCAAAGACCAGCATACCGGCCGTCAGCACGCCGATATTCACCACCTTGTGCATACTGTTGAAAGCGCTGTACGCTTTCCCGGCAAATCGCCTGAACCGAAAGGCCCGAGGCGCGTTCATTCTCTTTTTCTTCATATCACTTTGTTCTTAATTTGATTGATAAATGGATTATTCAACTCCTGAGCGCTTTCAGGTATTCCCTGAAACGCTTCGGGTATAGCGTAAGACCCTTATCGTATGGCATAAGATAAGGCCCTTGTAGTATTACAAAAGATGTTTTTTGCGATTGTATGGAACTTCGCTTTCATAAACCTTCAAAATTACCGGCGGCAAATGTATGGGAATATTTTTAATCTGCGACGGTGCAGGCAAAAAAAGAGCGTCCGACCCAACCGAACGCCCCTTCAATATCATGAATCATTAATGCCTGACGAACACCTTATGGATTTCCGGCCGAGCATTACCGCTCGTATAGACATGCAGGTAATAGATGCCGTCCGGCAAATCCGTCACCTCAAATTCTATTTTATCTGCTACCGAAACGCCTTGTTTTACGATGTGCCCAAACTCGTTGTATAACCGAACATCATACGTAGGACGAACGGCAGATATATCCGCAACACCTTGCCGGGTTGCTGTTGAAGAAGTCACGGCTTGCCCTAACGGAACGGTCAGCCTGTCGAACACCGGATTCGGATAGGGTAACTGCGGGGAGAGAGATAATGAATCAAGCACCATCGTCAGTTCGTGATAAGTTAGCGATTCTCCATAAGCGTTGATCCCTCGAGCCTCAAGTATATATTCACCGGGCGTACCGAATGTAATC
Source organism: Tannerella sp. (assembly GCA_031275525.1). Lineage (GTDB taxonomy): Bacteria > Bacteroidota > Bacteroidia > Bacteroidales > Tannerellaceae > Tannerella. The sequence goes on along the minus strand of JAISOP010000321.1, from coordinate 2,480 downwards.
GTACATACCCTGCTTGTGGCATCGGTTATTACATTATTACTGTAGTCCGGAGATAGCATCCATCGATAACTCGTGGGCGCCGGATAAGTATCATTATGATATGCAGCGTATTGATGCGGACAATTGGTCACCGAATTAAAATCTCCTACTATGCTCGTCATGAAAGGGGGCGACCTGAAATATCCCAAGTTCGTCGTATTCGTACTCGAACCTGTGGGATTTAACCAGTTACTTAATCGTGTGTCATTCGTATTGTTCCCCGTCCAGGATACATCAAAACGACCATAATAAGCATTTTGCGTCGAAAAACAAGAAGGAGACGTATTACCATGCGCTTGTCCGACGACCCGTTGACTGGAATTAAATAAAGGAGAACCGGAAGAACCTGGTTCGACAAGACCGTTGTAATAAGTTACCTTCCAATGCGTATTGGGAGGAGAATTTAGTCCGCCACTCCAGTGTATTTCAGACGGATAATTTGCGTAATTCTGGCCAAATGCTATTTTCATCAGAGCACCTCGAGGATGATGTATTCCCGTACCTGTTGAGGTCGATGTCGTTTTATCCCAGCCCAAAAAAGCAATATAAGGGAAAGCCGTACTGCTACTGTGCAGAATCTCAAGCAGCAGGAAATCCGTATCATACCATGCCGACCTGAAGGTCGCCTGGTTATAGGTAACGTATAACGACCCAATACCGTCGCAGGTCAAACTTTTATATTTGAAGCGAAACATCCAGCTTTCTGTCGCGATTTTTTCGGAAGGGGATAATACTCCGTTACTGTCGGCATCAGCACAATGGAAGGCCGATAAAAAATAAGGCTTTCCGTCCTGCACCGTGTTGTTTAACAAGCAACCTGAACAAAACGAACTTCCATTTGCCCGCAAGACAAGCGCAACACCAACCGATGCATTTTTCCATGCCGGATAGCAGGTGACATCCAAATGGCAGGGAAGTGGGTCAGCAGTTACAAGTTCCCTGTTGAGACCGGGAAACATGTTGATATAGCCATGTACAACCCTTGATACGGTTAGCTTCGATTTTTCCTTTGAACCGGCCGGTTCGACAATCAAAAGAATCGCTTCATCTCCGGCAACCAAATCCGTAAGAAAAACGCCTTGCCTAATATTCTGAATAGCTGTTACAGGACCGTAAACCACCGTTCCTTCCGGATTGAAGACATAAAGTTCAGCATCGGGCGACAGTGTCAGTTCGCTGAATATGAAATTCAGCGAATAGGCGCCCGGAGACTGAAAATGCATCTTCCATATTCGGCTGGAACCGGAAACGACCCAGTTCGCATCGTCCGTTGTGTATTCCACGTCAAATCCGTAACCGAAACGAAAAGGAACATCCATCCCTTCGTTCTGCCGGTCTTCCTCCAACAACTGCATCACGTTGATCGGAGGCATTTGCTTCGTCACTGCATCTGCCTTAATCAATCCAGCCTGCTTCAAGACCGGAACAGTCTCAAACGCCTCCTTACCCTCGAAGAATCGAGTGTACACTTGTGCGGATATATGCAACGATATACCGCAACTTACTGCTAAAAACAAAATAAATCTTTTCATGTCCTTTGATATTTGAGTTTATAATAAAAATAATTCTCGTAATTCTCCCATCCAAAAGTTCCTGTTACTCTATTCGTTTGTACATGAAAAGAAAGGGAACCCCCGGTAATTCCATCGTAGTATTCCCCCAGAGCAATTTGATGGTGAGTTCATTTCCGCTGCCCGAGAATTGATAAGCGTAAAAAAACACATTACCGTTTATTACCGGCTTTCCTTCATCAACCTTTGTACTGTACAAATAAATCGAATCAATCCGATATATCCATGTATCCGTCCTGGAAGTTACCCTAATCCATTCGCCCTTCGCGGTAAATTCAATCCGGTTTCCCGAATCTTCATAGCGTATCTCTTCCTGCTCAGAACTGCTCCATGCAATTTGCTGCCACTTGCCGATAAGCCTGTTCCGGATAGCCGTATCCGTGCGAAGCGACGGCCAAAAATCAGCGCCGTTGGAATCATAATGATACACATAATGACATAAAGGATCATTACACTCCGGCACTTCCGGCTCATCGGGTATTACTACCTCCGGCTCCGGTTCTACATCGGCTGATGGATTACAGCCTGTCAGCCCCCCTCCCAACGCAAGGGCAAGGGCTGGCATTAAAAACAAATACTTTTTCATATCCGTGATATTTAGCGATTAATCTTGCAGTAAAAATACGAACAAAACTTGAGATGCCCGTAATAAAAAGACAAGTTTCATAGTACATTTTTGCCGTAGATGGCATAGAAAACCGTTGCTATAAGCAACTTACTGCTAAAAACAAAATAAACTCCTGACTTCGACAATAGACCTCTTGCGAAACTAAATAATCAAATCAAGATTACAAATAGCGGCAATAAGGTTAAACCTCAAAGCGAAGCGTTTCCGCCGGTTACGGTACCGTTCGGACAGGATTCGGAATC
>JAISOP010000276.1 GCA_031275525.1 Tannerella sp. | reverse complement strand
GAAGTCCTTCGGACTTCTGTTCCCGGCGTAACCTCTCCGTCCATGCAGAGACGGTGCATGTCCCGTCTCTACGGCTACCGGCAGGGCAGGAACTGCGAAGCAGTTCAATTCACTTATCCTGCCAAAACCACCTTTCATCCAGGTCAATCCCCTGTTCTTTAAATATACGTTTAATTTCATCTTGAAAGTTTTCCTTTTTATGATGTTCCTGCTGATTCTTAATATAATGGGTAATAAGTTCTTTTTCTTTATTAGAATAAGTCAGTGCACAGTATTTTATTCCCCAACCGGTGAAACCGGGAAAACAGCCCGATTCCTTCATCCATTTAGAGGAGGCCACTTTTATGTCTCTAATATAATCGGCCAATGCAATAGATGGATGTAAATCCGATAGCATATGAATATGATCTTCCATTCCGTTGATTCGATACAGAACACACTGCTTGTTTTTGACAATTCCCCAAATATACTTATATAATTCGGAGACATGCTCCTGACAAATCGTTTTTCCGCTATGCTTGGTGCGAAAAATGATGTGATACAATATCTGACGATAAGCTGACATGTGAAAATGTTTTATTGAACTGCTTTGCAGTTCCGGTGAAACGAATGTATCCTTACTCCCCGTGCTGCGCCTGCGGCTTGCGCGGGGTTATTCACATTGAAGTCCTTCGGACTTCTGTTCCCGGCGTAACCTCTCCGTCCTTGCAGAGACGGTGCATGTACCGTCTCTACGGCTACCGGCAGGGTAGGAACTGCGAAGCAGTTCGATGTGAATAACCCCGAACAAGCCGAAGGCGCAGTTCGGGGATACGACAAGCCTCTCCCCTCCCCGGAACTGCGTAGCAGTTCAACCCCTAAATCGGCTGACTGTATGGAATAAACGGAGTGTTTCATTTTGTATTCCGAATCATTACCTTTTTCACGGCGACACTCCTCTCCGTTTCGATTTTCACCTGATAGAAACCGTCCGGCAAAGCAGAGACATCGACTTCCTTCGACACACTTCCGGCGTTAGCCACGTTCATGCCCTGCAAATTAAATACCTGCACGCCTCTGACCGGTAAATCCGATTCAATGCGTAGCGTCTGCCGCGCCGGATTGGGATAAACCCGGACGCCGCTTCCGGATACAGCTACCGGGGGGATAGTCGTTACCGTTCCAAAAGATTCCGGCGCCCGGGTCAAGCCTTCGTAACGCACTTTCCAGGATACCCCGTCGTTCGGGAAGCCGGGCGCGGGGATGTCGGGAGCGCCGTCCCAGCCGGCAGCCATCAGGGCTACGGCGTAGAGCAGGCCGCCGTTGGCCGGGAAATAGGGATAAGGGCCGCCGGAACTCAGTCCCACGCGGTTCATGGCATTCTTCGTGGAGGGGTGCAGCAGGGCGTCGATGGCGATGGATTGCCGTCCGTTTCTGGCTGCCGCCATCGCCATCATCGGGAAATCCCATCCCCAGCACCTGTCCCATTGCCAGACGTCCCAGACTTTGGCGACGGTCCGTTTGACCGTTTCCCGGTCTGCCCGGCCATACGGGAGCATACCGCCGGGGCCAATCAGCGAAGGATGTTCCCAGTTCATCGCCGTATAGGTATTACTCATGCCTTCCTGCTGGAGATAAAGGCCGTCCTGGACAGGCAGGCTGGAGAGTTTTTCCATCACCACGTCCCAGTGCGCATCGCGTTCCAGCCCCAGACGCTGCCGCCATGTTTGCGCCCAGCGCAGGCCTGTATGCCAGTAAGAGAGTTCAAAGAGGGGGTTCCGGGTGGTCGAGAAGTTGTTGTTTTCGGGGACGGTAGCTACGGGAGGCCCCAATACATAGCGGTCTGTCGCCTGGTCGTAATAAGCGAAGTCGGCCATAAAATCGGCGGTTTCCTGTATTACGTCCTGCCATTTTTCCAGCACTTCGTGCGAAGGATGGAGGCGGTATTCCAGTTCGGCATAGAAGATGGGATGCGGCTGCTGCCAGATGATCAGCGGGCCAATACCGGAAGGGGCGTCTTCAGTGTCGGGGCCGCTCATTTTGACAAAGCGGGCGCCTTTGAATCCCTGCGAGTGTGCCAGTTCCTTCGCTTTCGGCAAGGCGTCGCGATAGTATTGGAGGCTCGGCTCAAAGAGGTGGAAACGTCCCCAGAGGGCATAATGAGCCTCGTGCCACCAGTGCATTTCGAGGTGGAACTTTCCGTTCCATTCTCCGGTATTGCTGAAGAGTCCGCTTTCCTGGGGCGGCAAAGAGCCGGAGGAATTGATCGCTATCAGGTACTGCGAAAGGACGATGCGGCGTTCGAGTTCCTGCCAGCGCACGTCGCTGCTTTCGGAGAGGTCGATTGCGCCACCCGACCGCCAGAAGGTTTCCCAGCCTTCTTCGGAAGCTGCGAAAGCGTCATCGGCGGCAGGCACATTGCCGGTATATTCCGGGGAATAAAGCACGGTAAAAGCGAAAGTGTCCGATTGCTTTCCGGGCTTCAGGACAAAGGTATGCGCCGCCGGCTCCGAGAGTTCCGCCGGCGATTCGTAAGCCAGGACGGCATGATAGCGCGTATCGTCCATTTGACGGGCAACTTCCAGGCGGTTATCGTTTACGGTGAGCGTCGAGGAATGTTTTCCGGGATTCGTCCAGTCGGCCCCCGAATTGCCGTGATGCCCGTAAGGGAAAGCCCATTCGATCCGGAGGCGTTCACCGGTAATCAGGGGCGAACGGACGCGCACGGCCAATGCTCCGCTTGCAGGGTCGACGCCGGTTTCGACATCGACCGGCACGCCTTCAATCGTGTAACGGCTGGTAATGATTCCCTGCCACAAATCAAGTGTCTGGTTGATGTTTTTCACGTCGGAAGCGTTGATCTGCGTTCCGTCTTCTTTCGAGAGGAGGAAGCGCAGCCGGCCCAGGTTGAAGCGGTGGGGATTTTCACGCATCCAGTTATAGAGCTGCGTTTGCCCGGAGGAGGTAGTGCGCAGACCAAGCTGGCGGCCATTGTAATCGTACTGTTTCAGGGTCAGAGCGTCATGCGGCCTGTCGAAGCCGGCATAGAGTTCCGGGGGGCAAGGCAGGGTGTGCCAGCTCCAATGCGACATCGAGTTGCCGTAAAACGTTTGCAGTCCCGTAGCGTCGATGCTGAAACCGATTTCGCCGTTGCCGACCTGCGGGAGTTCATCTGCCGACAGCCTGTCCAGGCGGACGGTATGTCGTTTCACCAGCGCTTCGCGGTCGATGGGTTCTCCGGGAGTTGTTCCGCCCCGCTTGTTGACTGCCAGCGGAGCGCCGAAGTAATAACCGTCTTTTGCGATAGTGAGGGTATAGTCAGCGCCTGCGGGCAGGTCTGCTTCCAGGGTATATTCTTCGCCACGCCGGGCGATGGAAGCGATGGCGACCGTCGATCCTGCGGTTACATTATATAAGGTAAAATCGGCAGCCGACAAATCAATCAGCCGGCTCAGCCTGATTTTGAGGCTTGAATCGTCGAATGAAAGCGGGGTGACGGTCACTGCCGTACTGGGGCCTCCGTCGGTAAAGGTTAGCGGATTGGGGGCGTAACAGACAGGGTCGCTGACCGCCAGAGTGTAATGATTGCCGCTTTCGAAAGGAGCGGCAAAGTTCCAGATTGCGCCATCGGCATTGAATGTAGTGACGGGCAGGGTGAGGCCGGTTTCCGCGTTCGTCAAAACGGTGGAGGCTGTGGCAGGGGGCGTCACCGTTACCGCCAGCGCTCCGGATGCGGGCGTATAGGAATCCAGTTCCAAATTGAGGGGGATACGTTCGGCTCCGATGCGGACTTCGTCGATATAGATGTGTGCATCGGCCAGGATGTTTCCGTTCGGGCGCGTGTACAGTCCCCAGGCTCCGATGCGGCTCCAGTCGAAAGCGGCGCCTTTTCCGGCGGCGCCATCCTGGTAGTTGTCCGGGTTATCCAGATCGACGGTAATCTCAAAGGCGGCATGATTGTTTACGGTCAATACCGGGCCTTTGAGCCTTAGCTTTTTATCGTCGGGCATATTCATATAAATCCCCAGCCCTTCGTTGAGCGGCCGGGTATAGAGATGAATCCCCAGGGTACGACCGTCGGTGGGACTAACGGCGGTGGCGCGGCCTTTCAGGACGAATACCCGGTCGGCGGGGTTGGAGAGGTCAATCGGGGCTGCCAGCTTGTCGATAAACATCCGGGTGTCTGCACCCAATCCGGCGGGTCCCATCCAGAGGTCCAGTTCTCCGTTTTCATTCGGGAAGATGTACCTGTCGGAAAATACCTGACGGGTTCCGTCGTGGATGTCGGCGCAGTCGTTCAGGTAGGTATTGTCTGTCAGCAGCGCGCGGGTTGCTTTGTCATGTTCGATGAGGGGACGTTTCCCGATTTCCAGGCGGCGTATCCTGAGGGCGCCGGAAAGGATTTTTCCGCCGCTGTTTTGGAGATAGGCAATTTTGATGTACTTGACAGTTGCCGGGTTACAGACAAAAGCGGGCTGGTCGTCAACGGCTCCGCCGGAGCTGTAATGCAGCGGGTCACAGGTTCCCGCCGTCCATTGCCCCTGTATCGTTTTCAAAGCCGGGTTGCTGGCCTTGCTGTGACCGTTTTCGTAGCTGCCGGCATCGGCCAGGTAAACCGCGAGCGACAGTTCGGGGTTTGTCCCGGCGCTGCCCGTGAATACCACGTCATCGAATCGCCACTCCAGGCTTACCCTGGAATCGGCGGAGAGGTCGATGGGCGTGTTCAGGGTGAGGATCAGGGTACCGTAGTCTGACGTATTCGCCAAATCGACCAGTAAACTTCCGCCGGCCTGAGAGATGGCGCCGGGCATGGCGCCGTTGGACGACCATGCGCCATTGGTATCGTTAGCGGTCGCGCCGCTAAAGTCGTTCAGGTAGTAGGTTCGTGTGAGAATACTGCCATGCGCGCCTGCTTGCAGCCCGGTGAGGACTGCAAATGTAAATGCTAAAAAAAATCGTTTTGTCTTCATGCTGTAATCATTCATATTGTTCAGTATGGCGTTCGGTATCGTTGTCCTGCGCCGAGTGGTAACGTTGCTCTGCACCGCGAACCCCGTGCTGCGCCTTCGGCTTGCGCGGGGTTATTCATATTGAAGTCCTTCGGACTTCTGTTGTGAGTTGTATCTGTTTCATTTCACAATCACTTTATACGTTTGTTCGTCAACAGAGAGGAGGTAGACTCCCTGTTTCACGCGGCAGGCATAGGCGCCGGTTGCCGTTGCCCGGTCGATCGGGAGGCCGGTTACGGCATACAGTTTCACGGTGGCCGTACCGTCAAAGAGCGCTTTTATCTCCTCTTTCTCCGTTATAATCCTGACCGGCGGAGCGGTCGGCGGCTGGATGGCGACCGTTCCCGTGACGGCAACGGCAGTCAGCGTCGTTACCAGTCGGCGCGTGCCGACCACGAGATTGTCCAGGTAAAACTCTTCGCTGCTGCCGGTACGCACGCCGACCGTTCCCTGTGCGTAGTTCGTGTATTCCGACACATCGACCCGCTTGCCGTTGGCATACGTCATGATGCGGTTTCCTTCGGCGGCGATGGCTACGTGGTTGTCCTGACCGGCGGGCTTCATACCGTCGATCGCGGTGATGACGGCTCCCGATTCGGAGATGTTGATGTGCTTTTTCAGGTAGTTGCCGCTGAACATCTGCCACATGTAGAGTTGCGACCGGGCGCTGTTTGCCCGGAAATGGAGGGTGGCGGCGGGGCCTCCGGGCGCTACGACACTGCCGGTTCCCGCTACGGGGTTGATCGTGGCGGTGACGATATAGTCCGTCCAGGCCGTTCCGCCTTCATAGACGGCATTGGAACTTCGTCCGACAAAGAGGCGTCCGTTGGCGACGGACATGTTCGTCGTCACGCCGGTGAAGGGATGGAGGCCGTTATCGAAATCAGCCGTATAAAACGGCGTGATTTCAAAGCGGCTGAAGTCGAAATCCGGGTCCAGGTCTTCATAGTGTCCCGTGGTGGCGGCCCGGAGGGTAAATTCGCCTGCGGCTAAGAGGGAGACGGCGCCGTTGGCATTTACCCGTGCCACGTTTTCGTTGCCGGAGGTATAGGTTACATCTTCAAAGACGGTTTCCGTACCGTTTCCGAAGATGGCTACCGTGACGGGCGTAGCTGTTTCTCCCACCGTTAACGTATTGAGGCGGATTTCGATGGCCTGTATTTTGTCGTCGCCGGGGAGGGGGGCATCGGTTACGCGGAGCGGTATGACGGTCATGCCTTCCGCTTCACCGGCTGTTACGGTCACGGTGAGGGTTGTTTTTCCTGCGCCTTCGGCGGATATTTCTCCGTTGCCGTTTACCGTGATCACCGTTTCATCGCCGGAGGTACAGGTAATAACCGCCTGCGCGAGGTCTACGGGATCACCCTGCCGGTTGATGGCGGTTAGGGCGACGTGCGCCGTCCTGCCCAAACGCAGTACCCCGTCGTTGGCGACCGAAGCGGTGACTTCCATGCCGGGCGATGTTTCCGGGGCTACGGACAGCGTGTGAGCGCCCGATCCCAGGGTTACGGTGAGGAATTTCCCCCTGCGTTCGGCCAGCGTTGCTTCGCCGTCCACCAGCAGCCGGGCGTAATTCCTGTCAGGAACGGGAAGTGATACCCTGGCTTTCGTATTGGCGGGAATCTTCAGTGTGGCGGTCATCCGGTTTTCGCTGTCGAAGGCATAAGCCGCTTGAATCGCTCCGCGCACGGTGGGCATCTTTATAGAGGCAGTTGGAACGCCGCCCGGCTGTATTTTTATTTGAAACGTTTCAAAGGCTGCATCCAGGGGATGAATCCCGAACATTCCCTGCGCGATGGCGCTCGCGGGGGCTGCTCCCCAGGGATGTGAGAAGGTCATATTGCTTTTGTTGGCGGGGTCCCAGGCTTCGGGCGTGATGGTCGCATTCAGGCGTCGCAGGACGTGCGCCCAGGTACGTACCTTGTCGGCGTTTTCATCTGCCATGAAACGCATCGCCACACTGTCGGCGCCGGCGCTGTAAAGGCCTTTCAGGACAAAGAAGGCGGCGTAGATGCTGGTCTTGAAGCCGTCCTGTCCTTCGATGTACGCGGCCAGCGAGTCGGCCATCGCCTGGCTGTCGTATATACCGCAGGCCAGGGCGTAGGCGGTGGCGTGCTGCGCATAATGTCCTGACAGGACGCCGCTTTCGCTCATCGAATCGTCGAAAGCGCCTTGCTGCCGATTGTAGAGGCGGCTGATCAGGGCGGCCTTGATCGTGTTGGCACGGGTTTGATAGAAGATACGGTCGTCTTCCCTGTCAAGCGCAGCGGCGATATTGGCCATTGTCCGGCAGGCTGCGGCATAGACGGCGTTGTAACCGGAAGCACAGGCCTGCAATTGGTAATTGTCTCTTTCGGTTTCCGGCCAGTCGATCAGTACCCGGTCGGAGGAGCCGGTATAGGTGGCGCTGACCAGTCCGAGATCGGGATTGAAGGTACCGGGGAACTTGGCTTTCAGCTTCGTGTAATACTTCTCCAGGGAATGGCTGTTGCCGGTGTAGAGGTAATCCTGCCAGGCCATTTCGACGGAGAAAAGCTTGTATTCCTGTGGCCAGGTCTGGTTGTTGATCAGGTATTCGTGGCTGTGTCGTCCCAGGGAATAGTTGGCCGAGAAAACGTTGCTCGCTGCCATGTTGATAATAGCGTCGCCTTCGTAAGGCCCCCGTTCCCGCGCCTGGGAATCCGTCCAAACGTCCTGATTGGTGGCCTGGATGGTGTATTGGGTGAAATCATAGAGTTCGTTCAGGAAGGTGTTTGAGGAATGGAAGCCGGCGGCATCGCCGTTTCCTTCCTGGCGGAGGGCAGCGCCTTTCACGTGGTCTGTCGTGATTTCAACGGGCGAGTCGATGATTTCGACATAGCGGAAGTTCTTCATGTTGAGCGAGCGCAAAGACTGTTCGCCGGGTTTGAGGGTCCAGTATTCGATGTAGTTGGGGTGTCCCCGTCCGGCGCTCCGCACGGATCCGTCGGCATTGAGGTCTTCTCCGAGGCGGATTTCAATGCGCTTCGATACGGGGCTGTTTATGTCGAGCTGCAGGGCGCCGACGATTTCCTTTTCCAGGGTAACGACGTAGTTGCCGTTTGCCAGCCGGACGACCTTGCTTGCGGGCATCAGGCATCGCACGGTGTTTTCCGAAGGATAGGGAACCAGGTTTCTGGAGCCGTTTACGGCAGCGGTCAGTTTGACGGGCAGCCAGGTGTTGTCTTCCTGAAAACCGGCATCGGCAAAACCGAAGGGGTATTCCGTAGCGTCGAGATGTTCCTTGTGCTGCCGGTACCAGTCGGAGGGGGAACTGTATTCATCGTTTTGACCGAAGGCGAGCGCGCCGTCCTTGCCTTTCCAGGCGGCTGCATCGCGTGCGGAATTGAGGAGTATTTCGGAGGTACCGTCGGTATAAAAGACGGTCATCTGGGCGAGGAAAGCACGGCTGCCGTCTTTGTTGTAAGCGATGGCGGCGATGGCGTTGGAGCCGGTTTTCAGGTGACCGGTCACGTCAAAGCTGTTGTAGTACTGGAGGTTTCCCTGGTGGGTGTTGTTCTGGTTTCGCGCGGGGCCAACGCCCAGGGAGTGTCCGTTGAGGAAGAGTTCAAAGACGTACTGCTTGGAGCTTTCGGTGTTGAATCCGGTGGCGGCGACCACTGCCTTTTCGATGCGCGACACGTCATCGATCCGAAACTCGTGCCGGAGAAAGGCAAAGAGGCCGGTTTGCGTCCATATCCCGCCGGTATTGTCCCACTGTACGGACGTCGTGAAGGGCTGCGGAAGGGAAAGGGGACTTTCGGCGCCTGCTTTGTCCTTCGTCTGGACTTGCCAGTAATAGAGACTGTTCGGCTCCAGAAGTGCGGGCAGCCCGCTGACGGTTACTGCCGTACTGCGGGAGGAAGGAATCCAGCCGGTATCGAAGAGACAGTTCCCGGAGAGCGCTCCGTCGCGGGTCTTCGAGAAGACAAGGCGGCAGGCGGACTGGATTTCGTCGTTGTCGTCATCACGGACTTCCCAGGAGAAAGCGGGATTGTCCGCGTTGATGGAAAAGGCGGCGGACAGCAGTTCGGTCGTCAAGGCGGTGGGAGCGGCGGGCGGGGTGTTGGCACGGACGGCAAAGCAGCAGAGCAGGAGGAACAAAAGGAGAAGACCCCTCCCTGCTGCTGCGTCTATATACAATGTTGTATCGCCCGACGGAAGGCATGTCCGCCGAGCGAGGGAAAGCGCTTCCGACGAGCGAGGGACACGCCGGCAAAGACCCCTCCCCTGTCCCCTCCCCACAGGGGAGGGGAAGCGGACGCAACCTCGCCGGGAAGGGAACACCTCCCTTGCCGGGAGAGGAACATCTCCATTGCCGGGAGAGGAACATCTCCATTGCCGGGAGAGGAACATCTCCCTTGCCGGGAGAGGAACATCTCCCTTGCCGGGAGAGGAACAACTCCCTTGCCGGGAGAGGAACAACTCCCTTGCCGGTAAGGGAACATCTCCCTTTCCGGGATAGGAAAATCTCCCATTC
>JAISOP010000165.1 GCA_031275525.1 Tannerella sp. | reverse complement strand
CTCTGGGACACCTACCGGGCGCTGCACCCGCTCTTCAACCTGATCAACCGCCGGCGGAGCCGCGACATGGTCGAATCCATGCTGGCGCACAGCGCTCAGAGCGTGCACGGGATGCTGCCGGTCTGGTCTCACATGGGGAATGAAAACTGGTGCATGATCGGCTATCACTCCGTTTCGGTACTGGCCGACGCCATCGCCAAGGGCATTCCCGTCGACCGGGAAAGGGCGCTGGAGGCTATGCTCCGCACGGCGAACGTGCCCTACTACGGCGGCTTGAGCGATTATATGGCCAGGGGTTATGTGCCGGCGGATGTGAAGGACGACGGCGCCTCCATGACACTGGAATATGCCTACGACGACTGGACCGTCTTCCGCACGGCAGAGCTGGCCGGGCGTCCCGACCTGGCCGAAACCTTCCGGCAGCGTGCCCTGAACTACCGCAACGTCTTCTGCCCCTCCCTCCGGTTTGCCGGCCCGCGGCTGAGCGACGGCAGCTGGAAAAAGGATTTCAACCTGCTGAGCACGCACGGACAGGGATTCGTGGAGGGGAATGCGTGGAACTATTCCTTCTACGTGCCCCACGACGTGAACGGCCTGATCCGGCAGATGGGCGGGGAGGCGTCGTTTGTCCGGCGGCTGGATTCGCTGTTCACCATGCACCTGCCCGACGAGTTCTTTGCCGAAACCGAAGACGTCTCCCGGGAAGGCATCATGGGCAACTACGTCCACGGCAACGAGCCGAGCCACCACATCGCTTACCTGTATGCCTGGACTTCGCAGCCCTGGAAAACACAGTACCGCGTACGCGAAATCATGAACCGCATGTATCGCGGGGGGATCGCCGGACTGTGCGGAAACGACGACTGCGGACAGATGTCGGCCTGGTACCTGTTCTCGGCCATGGGGTTCTATCCCGTCTGTCCCGGCTCCGACCAGTTTGTGCTCGGCGCCCCCTACTTCCCCTACCTCCGGGTGAGGCTGGAAAACGGGCAGTCGATCGTCATCCGGGCCGAGGGGGTGAGCGACCGGATACGGTACGTGAAATCCGTCAAACTCAACGGACGCCCCTACCGGAAAGCCTATATCACGTACGACGACCTCAAGGACGGGGCCGAACTGACGTTTGAAATGAGCGCCGCGCCGAACAAAAAACGGCGCTTCGGCGAAGACGAAAAACCGTATTCCCTGACCCAATAACCATCACCTATTCCTATACCTATATATATTATGCAAATGAGAAAAGTATTATTCAAGCTGTTTATCCCGGCGATAGCGTTCCTGTTCCTGCCGGGATGCCGGACGGAAGACCGTTCGGCAGACAATTTCCAATCGCCGGAGTCCATGACAACGGGCGTTTACTGGTACTGGATGTCCGACAATATCTCGAAAGAAGGCGTCGTCAAAGACCTTCACGCGATGAAGCAGGCGGGCATCAACGCCGTATTTATCGGCAACATCGGGGGCGAAGGCGTCCCCTACGGCGGGGTCAAACTGTTTTCCGACGAATGGTGGGACATCCTGCACACCGCTATGAAGACCGCCGGCGAACTTGATATTGAAGTCGGCATGTTCAACTGTCCGGGCTGGAGTCACTCCGGCGGGCCGTGGATCGAAGCCGGACAGTCGATGCGGCATCTTGTCGCTTCCGAAACGCGGGTGAAGGGCGGGGGACGAATCTCCGTCGCACTGCCCGTCCCGCAGCAGCACACGCAGTACAAGGACTGGAGCCACGAATTCGTCAACCACGAAGGCAAACCCTCGCCGCACTACCAGGATGTGCGGACGCTGGCTGTTCCCGTCCCCGCCGACTACCGGCGTAACCTCTTCGACGCGGCGGGCGCCCGGATTACGACGGTCAACATGCGTCCGATCGCCGGCGCGTCGCTCGACTATTCCTCCGCCGGCGTGCCGGACGATTCGCCGCTGGCCGCGAAATACGTTGTGCCGAAAGGCGAAGAAGCCTCCGTCACCCTCCGGCTGCCGCAGGCGGAAGACGCCCGTTCGCTCCTCATCTATCCCGCGAGCCACTGCCGGGGCGACGGCGAATTGCAGGCCAAGGTGAACGGCGAGTTCGTTACCGTCGCCGCCTTCCCGCTCTACCGCACCTTTTTCATTCCCTCCGTCGGGTACCAGCCCTTTGCGCCCACGGTAGCCGGGTTCGACAAAGTCAGCGCCGACGAATACCGCATCATCTTCCGCAACACCGAACGCGACGCCGCCATCGGCACGATCGCCCTTTCGCCCACCGCCGCGCTCGACGCCTATCCCGAAAAAACGCTGGCACGCATGTACCAGGGCGGCAACCCGCCCTACACGGAATACAAGTGGACGTCGGCGCAGCGCGTCCCGGCAGGCGGCGACGCGGAGACGGCCCTCGTCCCCACCTCAATCGTCGATATTACCGGCAACATGCAGCCCGACGGGACGCTCGTATGGGATGCCCCCGAAGGCGACTGGCTCGTGATGCGCATGGGGATGGCGCCGAACGAAGTCTTCAACTCCCCCGCCTCGCCCGAAGGCAAAGGCTGGGAAATGGACAAGCTGAATCCCGCGTACATCGAGCATCATTTCGACCGTTTCCTGGGCGAGATATTGCGGCGCATCCCTGCCGCCGACCGCCGGACGTTCCGCGTAACCGTCATGGACAGCTGGGAAAAAGGAGAGCAGATGTTTACCGACCACTTTATCGACAGCCTCCGGGCACGATACGGATACGACCCCCTGCCCTTCCTGCCCGTACTGACGGGACACGTGGTGGGATCGCCCGAACAGTCCGAACGCTTCCTCTGGGACGTGAGGCGGCTGGCGGCCGAAATGGCAGGCAACAACCTGTTGACGAGCTTCAACAGCATATCGCACCGGCACGGCATCGAAACCTGGATCGAGAACTACGGCGACTGGGGATTCCCGGGCGAATTCCTGCTCTACGGCAAGAACGCCGACCGCGTGGGCGGCGAGTTCTGGACGGGCGGCGACATGCGCTACATCGACGTCGCCGCCTCCTGTGCACACATCTACAATAAACCCCGCGTATATGCCGAATCGTTCACCAGCGGGAGCGGTTTCCGGGCGCACCCCCTGTCCCTGAAGCGCGACGGCGACGCCGCCTTTGCCGCCGGGCTTACATCCTGCTTCCTGCACGTATATATCGAGCAGCCGACGCTCGAACCCGACCCGGGACTGACGGCCTGGTTCGGCGTGGAGTTCAACCGCAAAAACACCTGGTTCCGCCATTTCGACCTCTTTACCGCCTACCTCAAACGCTGCGGGACGATGCTCGAAGAGGGACTGCCGGTGTCGGACGTCGCCTATTTCATCGGCGAAGACGTGCCGGTGAACAGCGGGCCGTTCGACCTGACCCCCGACAAGGCGAAATACGGGATCGACGTCCCCGTGCTGCCGCAGGGCTATCATGCCGACTACGTCAATTCCGACGTCATCCTCAACCGCATGTCGGTCAAGGACGGGAAGATAGTCCTGCCGCACGGCATCGCATACCGCCTCCTTGTCCTGCCGCCCTTCGAGACGATGCGCCCCGAAGTGTTGCAGGGCATCGAACGGCTGGTGGCCGCCGGCGCAACGGTGTTGGGCGAGGCGCCCGAACGCTCGCCCAGCTTGCAGGACTATCCCCGGGCCGACGGCGAACTGACGGCGCTCGCCGACAAAATGTGGGGCGATAGAACCGCCCGGCAACGCATTTACGGCAAGGGTAAAATCCTTTCGGGGATGACCGTCGCGGAGGCGCTCGCCGCGCTGGGCATCGCGCCCGACATCACGCTCGCCGACCCGCAAATGGTGTATAACCACCGGACGGCCTCCGGACGCGAAATCTATTTCATCGCCAACCGCAGCGACCAAACCGTGCAGATCACTCCCGCATTCCGCGTCGCCGGCAAACGGCCCGAACTTTGGAATCCCGTTACCGGCGAACGCCGCGCGCTGCCGGCCTTTGAACCGAAAGAGACCTCGACGGCGGTTCCCCTGCGCTTCGAGCCTTACGAAAGTATGTTCATCGTATTTTCCGGAAACGGGCAGCCGCAGGCCTCGTCCGTCGAAGCCAATTTCCCCGCGCCGGAGACGCTCGTCGAAATCACGGCTCCCTGGACGGTTACTTTCGAATCGGACGAAATCAAACGCGGCCCTGCCGAACCGGTCGTTTTCGACGTCCTGCAGTCGTGGCCGCAACACCCCGACAAACGTATCCGTTATTATGCCGGTACGGCCGTTTACACCAATACCTTTACGCTGGACGCCATCCCTGCGGGCAACCTCGGCATCGACCTCGGCAGGGCCTGCAATACGGCCAAGGTGAAAATCAACGGGCAATATGCCGGCGGCGTGTGGACATACCCCTACCGCGTGAACATCTCCGGTCTGGCGAAAGCGGGCGACAATACCGTAGAGATCGAAGTGGTCAACAACTGGGTCAACCGGCTCATCGGCGATTCCATGCTCCCCGAAAACGAACGCGTGATTGATTATCCCTTCGAATCATGGATGTCGAAAGACCTGCGCGAGTCGGGGTTACTCGGCCCGGTGAAAATTTATGCCCGGAATGACTGACCGTTATCTTTCAACCTCGAACTTGAATCTTTCAAGTCCGGACTTGAGGTTTTCAAGTCCGGTCATAGGGTTTCTAAGACCGGTCATAGGGTTTCTAAGACCGGTCATAAGGTTTCTAAGACCGGTCACAGGTTTTCTAAGACCGGTCACAGGTTTTCTAAGACCGGTCACAGGTTTTCTAAGACCGGTCATAAGGTTTCTAAGACCGGTCTTAGACTTTCTAAGATCGGTCTTAGGTTTTCTAAGAACGGTCATAGACTTTCTAAGATCGGTCTTCAATCCATCAAGTTTACACTCAATGAGGGGGGGGAGGTGATTCAAAGCGGATTGCGGGTCAAGCCCGCAAAGACAAAAGCGCACAAAGGGCTATTAACATACCCTCCGAATGAATGACGAGCGGTGGACAATTCGTGCGTAACATGAAATTAATTATACTTTGCGCGGTATGGTTTTATGCATTCAGGGAGTCGTTGTCTGAAAATAAAGGCATCAAAATACAATGAGGACAACCAAGGGTTGCCCATGCGGTTGCCCTTCCTTGCTCCGCAGAATCGACCATGCACAAAACCTTGCCGCGCAAAGTATAATATCTTTATTTACGGATAGCACTCAGGTCTCCGGCCCGCTTCCCCGAATGCACGGAACCGTACCGTGCACAGCATAATCATACGAAATCAATTTATAATACTAAATCCATAGAAGATGAAACGACAAAAATTATTACTACTCAGCATTTTATTCATTGTGCCTGCATACATCTCCGCTACCCGGACAAAGGGTTTGGAAGAGTTGCAGCAGGAATTTGTCAATCTGCGTTTCGGGATGTTTATACATTATAATATCCCTACGTACATGCCCGAAGACTGGGCGGACCCGGACGCTCCGCCGTCGATCTTCAATCCTTCGAGGCTCGACTGTTCGCAGTGGGCGGCGGCGGCCAAATCGGCCAATATGTCCTACGGATGCCTCACCGCAAAGCATCACAGCGGTTTCTGTATCTGGGACACCCGGACGACGGACTATAACGTGATGAACAGCCCTTTCGGTAAAGACGTGGTGCGGGAATATGCCGATGCCTTCCGCAACGAGGGCTTGAAAGTCATGCTCTACTATTCGATTCTCGACACGCATCACCGGCTTCGCCCCCACATGATCAAGGCCGACCACGTGCAGATGGTCAAAAGCCAGATTGCCGAACTGCTGACTAACTACGGCGAAATTACGGCGCTGATTATCGACGGTTGGGACGCCCCCTGGTCGCGCATTTCGTATGACGACATCCCGTTCGAGGACATTTATCTCCTGGTGAAATCCTTGCAGCCGAACTGCCTGCTGATGGATCTCAATGCGGCGAAATATCCCGCCGAAGCCCTGTTTTACACCGACATCAAGTCGTATGAACAGGGCGCCGGGCAGCATGTGCCGGATGCCAACAAACTGCCGGCGCTGTCGTGTTTCCCCATCCAGGATACCTGGTTCTGGAAGGAATCATTCCCCGGAAAACCCGTCAAATCGCCGGAGGAGATTGTGGAAAAAAACATCGTGCCGCTCAATCAAATATCGTGCAACTTTATCCTGAACGTAGCGCCCAACCGCGACGGCCTGATGGACGATAACGCCCTGGAGGCTTTGAAAACCATCGGCCGGCTGTGGAAAAACGACCGTGCGCCGGAACATAAAATCACGCGCTCGGAGCGTCCCGTGATTTCATCGAACCTGGCAAAGAACAAGCCGATGGAATCGAGCTGGAGCCACGACACCGGCATCATGGATTTTGCCAACGACGACAATTTCAATACCGCATGGGTATCGCAGCCTTCGGTTACGGAACCCTGGCTCGAGGTCACGCTCTCGAAAAAGGATACGGAGTTTAATATGATCGTTATCACCGAACTGCTCGGGCGTCAGGACCGGATCAAGAAGTACAGGCTCGAATATTTCTCCGGCAACGAATGGCGTCCGATAGAGACGGGTACGAACCCGAACCGGGTCAAGATTCATCGTTTTGATAAGGTTTGGGGTACCAAGGTGCGGATCCGGATCGACGAGTTTACACATCCCCCGTTTATCGCCGAATTCGGCGTTTACCGCGAACGGCAGAATGATCCGAAGTGAAAACTTTGCGCGGTATGGAGAGATGCTTTTGAGTCTTTTAGGGCTTTTAGGCCTCGGGGGAACCGAACTACACAGAACCGGTTCTGCACAGAACCGTACCGCGCAGGGTATAAAATGAAATCAATAGTTTATATGTATCCAATAAAAAGTATGAAGAAAGTAGTATTGAAAATAGCCGTCCTGACAGCCTTGTTCCTGGCGTCGGGATGCGGAAGTAAAGACCGGCTGGCGGAGGATTTTGCGTCGCCGCCGGAGAGCGTAACCACAGGCGTGTATTGGTACTGGGTGAACGACAATATCTCGAAAGAGGGCGTTGTCAAGGATTTGCAGGCGATGAAGCGTGCGGGTATCAATTCGGTGTTTATCGGGAATATAGGCAACCAGCCGACGGGGTACGGCAAGGTGAAACTGTTCTCGGACGAATGGTGGGAGGTGTTGCACACGGCCATGAAGACCGCCGGCGAGTTGGGGATCGAAGTGGGGATGTTCAACTGTCCGGGGTGGAGCCAGTCGGGTGGGCCGTGGATTAAGCCCGAACAGTCGATGCGTCACCTGGCTTCCTCCGAAACGCTGGTCGAGGGCGGGGAACGGGTGACGGTCAAGCTGCCGGCGCCGGCGCGTATCTCGCACTACAAGGCGTGGAGCAGCGAGTATGTCAACCTCGAAGGCCGGAACGAAGATTTTCAGGATGTGCGGACGCTGGCCGTCCCGGTGCCGGAGGACTACCGGCTGAACCTGCTCGAGGCGCCCGGCGCCCAAGTGACGGCGACTAACCTGCGGAGGCCGGCGGAGGCGAAGGTGGGTTCCCCCTCGCGCGATACGCTGCCGGGGTCGCCGCGGATTGCGCAATACGTCGTGCCGAAGGGCGAGGAGGCCGGCCTCGCCGTCAAACTGCCGAGACCGTACGACGCCCGTTCGCTCACCCTCTATCCGGCGAGCGGCATCCAGGGCGAGGGGGAGTTGCAGGCCAAAGTGAACGGCGCGTTTGTGACCGTTGCCCGATACCCGTTGCGTTCGACGGTCAGCCCCTTTGTCGGCTTCACGCCCTACGCGCCCGTTGTGGCGGGATTCGACAAGGTGACTTCCGACGAATACCAACTCATTTTCCGAAATACGGGCGATAATATGGCGGTGGGCCACATCGCGCTTTCGCCCACCGCCTCTCCGGACAAATATCCCGAAAAGACGCTGGCCGTGATGTATCAGGGGGCCAATCCGCCGTGGACGGAATACAAGTGGACGTCGGCGTCGGACGTGCCTGCGGCCGGCGACGGGGAGACGGCGATCGCGCCCGCCGGGGTGATCGACCTGACCGACCGGATGCGGCCCGACGGCACGCTGGAGTGGGACGCGCCCGAAGGCCGCTGGCTCGTGCTGCGCATGGGTATGTTGCCGAACGGCGTCCTGGTGGCCCCGGTGTCGCCCGAAGGCGACGGGTATGAGATGGACAAGCTGAATCCGGCCTTTATCCGGCATCATTTCGACAGCTTCGTCGGCGAGGCGCTGCGGCGTATCCCCGCCGAAGACCGTAAGACGTTCGGCGTCGTCACCATGGACAGCTGGGAAAAGGGGGGACAGGATTTTACCGACCATTTCATCGACAGTCTCCGGGCGCGCTACGGCTACGACCCCGTACCCTTCCTGCCCGTCCTGACGGGTCATCTCGTCGGCTCGCCCGAACAGTCCGAACGCTTCCTGTGGGACGTCCGGCAGCTGGCTTCCGAAATGATTGCCAACAGCATACGGCATTTTAACAGCGTCTTCCGCGAGCACGGGCTGTGTTCGTGGATCGAAAATTACGGCGACTGGGGATTCCCCGCCGAGCCGCTGCTCTACGGCAAACATGCCGACAGGGTCGGCGGCGAGTTCTGGCCCGGGATGGACTATTTCCGCTACATCTACATCGCCGCCTCGTGCGCACACATCTACAACAAGCCCGCTACCTACGCCGAAGCGTTTACCAGCATGGCGGGATACCAATACCATCCCGGCATGATCAAACGGGAGGGCGACCTGGCCTTTGCCGACGGCATGACGCGCTGCTGCCTGCATGTCTATATCGAGCAGGCTTACGAGGATAAGTATCCGGGCATGGAATCGTGGTACGGCGTGGAGTTTAACCGCAAAAACACCTGGTTCCCGCACATCGACCTGTTTACCGCTTACCTGAAGCGTTGCGGGCTGATGCTCGAACAGGGCCTGCCGGTGGCCGACATCGCGTATTTCCTGGGCGAAGACGTGCCGGTCAACTCCGGCCCCTTCGGGCTGAACCCCCGGGCGGCCAAAGACGGCGTCGAGGTTCCCGTCCTGCCCAAGGGCTACCATGCCGACTATGTCAATTCCGACGTTATCCTCCACTCGATGTCGGTGAAAGACGGGCGCATCGTCCTGCCGCACGGCGTTTCGTACCGCCTGCTGGTGTTGCCGCCGTTCAAAACCATGCGCCCCGAAGTGCTGGAGGGCATCGAACGCTTGGTCGCCGCCGGCGCAACGGTATTGGGCGAGGCGCCGCAACGTTCGCCGAGTTTGCAAAACTACCCGGAGGCCGATAGCGAACTGACCGCTCTGGCCGGCAGGATGTGGGGCGACCGCAACGTCCGCCGGCGTGCTTACGGCAAAGGGCAAATCCTTTCGGGCATGACGATCGAAGAGGCGCTGACCGCCCTCGGCATCGTCCCCGACGTGAAGAGCGACGCCAACACCGTCTTCGCCCACCGCACGTTGCCCGACCGCGAAATCTATTTCCTCTCCAACCAAAGCGACGAGGTGATACGGACGGCGCCCGAATTTCGCGTCGCCGGGAAACGGCCCGAACGCTGGAATCCCATCGACGGTACACGCCGCCTCCTGCCGGCCTTCGAGCCGAAGGAGACGACGACCGTGGTACCCCTGGAACTGGAGCCGCACGAAAGCGCCTTCATCGTCTTCGCCGGCCAAGGGGGTCCCGCCTCGGCCCGTCCGGAGGATAATTTCCCCGAGCCGGAGACCGTCCTCGAAATCCTTACTCCCTGGACGGTGCGGTTCGACTCCGACAGCGTCCGACGCGGGCCGTCCGAACCGGTGGTCTTCGACCGGCTGCAATCGTGGTCGCTGAACGAAGACCCGCGTATCCGCTACTTTTCCGGAACGGCCGTTTACTCCAACGTCTTCACGCTCGACGACATACCGCAGGGCCGTGTCCATATCGACCTCGGCAGAGTGGGCGTGGCGGCGAAGGTGAAAATCAACGGCATATACGCCGGCGGAATGTGGACCTGTCCCTACCGCACGGACATTACCGAGGTCGTCCGGACGGGCGCCAACGCCGTCGAAATCGAGGTCGTCAACACCTGGGCCAACCGCTTCATCGGCGACGCGTCCCTGCCCGACGAAGAACGTGTCGTCAAACCGCTGTACAAGAACTGGAAATCGTCTTCAACCCTGCCGGAGTCGGGACTGACGGAAACAGTGAGGATCGTTAAATACCAGTAACTCTAACCTCTCCCCCGGCCCCTCCCCACAAGGGGAGGGGGGCGAATCGGCGGTCATATCTGTTATCCGAATGTCTTTCCTGTTTTTTATTCATGTTGAGAACAGGAAGAAGTCTTTTAGGGCTTTTAGGCCCCCGGGAAGGGGACCCCGGGTCCTCCGGGAAGGGGACCCCGGGTCCTCCGGGAAGGAGGCCCCGGGCCCTCCGGGAAGGAGGCCCCAAGCCCTCCGGGAAGGAGGCCCCAAGCCCTCCGGGAAGGAGGCCCCAAGCCCTCCGGGAAGGGGATTTAATTCTGTTTCATTCTCCATTCTCAATTCTCAATTCTCAATTTCTTCAACGTTCCCCGGGAAGGGAACAGCGTGTTCCGGTTTACGAGTTTTTTCCTTACCACCGCCACAATCTTTTTATCGTCGTATGCTTACGGTACTCGGAAATTTCATGTATCTTTGTGGGCTGCAATTCAATAATTCATAATGAAACGATTCTTTTTTATGAGCATGATCACCCTCCTGTTTGCCGGATGCCAATCGGAGGGAGTCATCGGTTCGCTGACCTGGAGGCTTGATGACGGGACGCTTTTCATCAGTATGGCAGGGGCTATGCCGAACTATTCCAACCTGAATAATCATGTCCCCTGGTACTGCTACCGTCCTTATATTCAAAATGTCTTGATTGGCAATGAGGTAACAGGCATTGGGAATTATGCTTTTGCCCAGTGCGACGCGCTTCTCTCGGTCACGATTCCGAACAGCGTGACAAATGTCGGCTATGCCGCGTTCGACCATTGCTATAGCTTAGCTTCGGCTGTGATCGGTAGCCGTGTAACAAGTATTGGGGAGTGGACTTTTTCCGGCTGCTATGCGCTAAGGTCCGTAACCAACCTGAATCCGACGCCGCAATATGTGCAGCGAAACATATTGGACGGCGTTGATTTGACAAAGGCTACGCTCTGCGTTCCAGCCGCATCCATAGAGAGTTACAAGTCCGCTGAGGTTTGGAAGGAGTTCGGAACCATTACGGCCCTTCCATAAAACGGCACGCAAACCGCCGTTCTCCACCGCTTTATTTGAGGTTATATTCCAGTCCCGTCACCAGAAACTCCGTACGCCGGTTGAGTTGGTCGGCGACCTCCTGCTGTTCGGGCGCCAGCGCATTGACAAATTCCTCCGTCAGGACGGTACCCTCCGGCAGGAAGTCATGCTGTTCCGCCAGTTTAGCGGTGATTTGCTTCGGAACACTCTCGCCGTAGCCTTTCGCTACCAAGCGCACCGCATCAATCCCCGCCCCTATCAGGTAATCCACCACCGACTGCGCCCGCCGCTGGGCCAGTTTTTCATTGTAGGCTTCCGAACCTTTACGGTCGGTGTGCGCACCCAGTTCAATCGTTACATTCGGATTGTCGTTCAATATCTTGACAAGGCCGTCAAGCGCTTCCTTCGATTCCGGCCGCAGCGTTGCCCGGTCAAAATCGTAGAATATGTTTTCCACCACTACCGGCCGGTCGATGGGCGAGAGGTAAAAATCGACATAGTAGGTCTCATTCTTTTCTTCCGCATCCGTTTTAAGCTCAAAGTTCTGATTCAGGTACCCCGGCGCATTGGCCATCATGACGTAACTGACGTCGCGTTCCAACTCAACCCGGTAGGAGCCGTCCGGCTTGACCGGGACCTTCACATTCAGCCCGTCCCGCCCGACAATCCGTACCATCGCATTTTCAATCACAGCCTCTTCGTTATTGGCCACATAGCCTTCGATGAAAATCGTGACCACCGGATATTCGAACGAATAGAGGTGATCCCACCCGCGCGTGTCGTTCCGGTTGGAGGAGAAGAAACCCTGTTCCCCCGGCCCCGCAAACGTAATGCCGAAATCGTCCGCCATCGAGTTTACCGGCACGCCCATGTTGGTGACGTTCCACCGGCCGGTACTGTCCAGTGTCGCCTTGAAAAGATCAAGCCCGCCCAGTCCGGGATGTCCGTTGGAGGCAAAGTAAAGCGTGACGGAATCGCGCACGTATGGAAACAACTCATCCCCTTCCGTATTAATCTCCGGCCCCAGGTTCTCCATCGGCCCGAAATCATTTGCCCCCACCAGCCGCGAACGGAATATATCCTTGCCGCCATAACCGCCGATGGCGTCCGCCACATAATACAGGTAGGCGCCGTCCGGCGAAACAGCCGGATGCGCCAGCAGCGTAATGGAATCTTTCACAATGGGGACACGCTGCCCTTTGCCCCAGGATGCGCCACTGCGCGTGGATACGTAAATCTCCGCCGTCCGCGGTTCCGTCGCGTCTTCTCCGCAATAGGTATAATACATTGTATTCCCGTCTTTTGAAAACGACGGCGTCCCCTGGTCGTATTCGCCGGCGACGGCATCGGTCACTTCCTCCGGCTTCTGCCATACGCCCTTTTCATCTTTCCTGGAAACAAAAAAGGCATTGTTTTTCAGTCCGGTGATGCCGTTGAGGGAATCCTTGTGAACGACACCCCGTGTCGAACAGAAATACAACTGGTCGTATTGCTCGCCGTAGAGCATGGGAGAAAATTCACTCCGTCTCGAATTGAATATTTCCATCCGGTTGACCTGATACAGGGTTGGATTGGCCAGCCACTCGTCCGATATCCGGCAACCCTGAGCGGCATTGGCGGCAAGCTGGCTCCGGGGATTCTGTTGCAGATAGGCCCTGTAATGGCGACAGGCTTCGGCATAACGGCCGCTCCGGTGGTACACCTGCCCCAGGCGCAGCAGCAACGTACTGTCCGGATACTCATACCGCCACGCGTTCTGATAGGCGTTGATTGCCCGCGGAATATTGCCGATGAGCCGGTTACAGTCTCCCATCCGGTATGCAATGTAGGCACGCAATTCCTTCTGATCCGGTTTCGACTTCGTATATAACTTGCGGTATATCTCAGCCGCACCGTAATATTCGCCCAGACGCTGCTTCTCTTCCGCCTGACTCAGTTTCGGCGTTTTACATGCGAAAAGCAAACCGAAGACCAGGCATCCCAACCAATAAATTCCTGTATTCCCTTGCCGCATCATAACATTCGGTTTTTTCATGTTGGAAGGCTCACTCCCACTCGATGGTCGAAGGCGGTTTGGAACTGATATCGAAAACGACCCGGTTCACACCCTTCACCTTATTGATGATTTCGTTCGACACTTTCCCCAGGAAGTCATACGGCAGTTGCGCCCAGTCGGCCGTCATGGCGTCGGCAGAGGTCACGGCACGCAAGGCCACAGTATGCTCGTAGGTACGCTCGTCGCCCATCACGCCGACCGAACGTACCGGCAGCAGGATGGTCGCCGCCTGCCATACCTTGTCATACAGGTTCCACGAACGCATGAGCGAAATATAAATATCGTCGGCCTCCTGCAGGATATGCACCTTCTCCGCCGTCACATCGCCCAGGATCCGGATACCCAGTCCCGGCCCGGGGAACGGGTGACGCTTAATCAGATGCGGCATCATACCCAGTTCCATACCCACGCGGCGCACCTCGTCCTTGAACAGCGAACGCAACGGCTCCACCAGTTTCAGTTGCATCTTCTCCGGCAGACCGCCTACGTTATGGTGGCTTTTAATCACCATGCCCGTGATGGAAAGCGACTCGATGACATCGGGATAGATCGTCCCTTGCCCCAGCCATTTGATTCCTTTCAGCTTGCGGGCTTCTTCTTCAAATACATCAATGAACCCTTTCCCGATGATTTTGCGTTTCTCTTCCGGGTCGGCCACTCCCGCCAGCCGGCTGTAGAAAAGCTCCTCCGCCCGGACGCCGGTCACGTTCAGTCCCAAATGTTCGTAGTCCTTGAGCACGTGCTCAAACTCATTCTTTCGCAGCAAACCGTGGTCCACGAAGATACACGTCAGGTTTTTACCGATTGCCCTGTGCAGCAGCACAGCCGTGACCGAGGAATCCACGCCTCCGGAAAGCGCCAGGATCACCCGGTCGTCACCCAGTTGGGCTTTCAGTCCGGCGATGGTCGATTCGATGAACGACGCGGGCGTCCAGTTCCGTTTGCAGCCGCAAATGCGGAGGAAATTGTCAAGCAGGCGGGTGCCGTCGTTCGTGTGATACACTTCCGGGTGAAATTGCACCCCCCACGTCTTTTCGCCGCCTATCCGGTAGGCCGCCACCGCCACATCGTCCGTACCGGCCACCCCCTGAAAGGCTGGCGGTAACTGTGTAATTGTGTCTCCGTGCGACATCCAGACCTGCGCACCGGCATGAATCCCCTGCAAGAGCGGGTCGTTCCCGTCAACCAACGTCAGATAGGCACGGCCATATTCGCGTGTCCCGGCCGGTTCTACCCTGCCGCCAGCCTCGCCCGCCATCAACTGTGCGCCGTAGCAGATGCCCAGCGTCGGGTATTTCCCGCGCAAACGCGCCAAATCCGTCCGGAAGGCCCCGGCATCATTGATCGAATAGGGGCTGCCGGACAGAATTACTCCCTTCACTCCCGTTGCATCCTCCGGAAAACGATTGTACGGCAATATCTCGCAATACGTGTTCAACTCCCTGATTCTACGACCTATCAACTGCGTCGTTTGCGAACCGAAATCAAGAATAATAATTTTCTCGTGCATGAATCATTCTGAAATAAGATGTGACAAAGATACGTCTTTTATTGACAACGCCTTTGAATCCTTGAATTTTTGAATCTTGATTAAAAAAACCACATAATATTTGCACAACTCCCCAAAAAATGTTTACTTTTGCGGCGGTAATAACACTTAAATATATCAAATATCAAGTGTCAATTTAAATAAGAGATTCGTCATGAAACGACAAATTATCGGAGTACATTTTGAAAGTCTGCGTAACGAAGCGCATGTGGAACTGAATGAAGCAGTGATTGCCGCAATAGACAAACATAACCCCGCACAACTCGGTATCGGAGACATATATGCGGGTTACAGGCAACTCGTGACTACGGAAATATCCCTTCTCGACATGATGCACAGAAACGGATTTACGATGGAAATTCATGCACAGGACCGTGTCTGTGGCCGGATTTTCCACGGACTGGCTGACGCTGTCAACTCCGGGCTTAATCACTTTGATGCCGGAAAACGCGAGGCTGCCGGGAAACTGTTCGTCCTCTTCGAGCGCTATGGCCACATCACCGCCCGAACGCCTGACGAGGAAACGGCCGTTCTCGACAACTTCCTGCGCGAACTTGCCTCCGACACGGCCTCCGACCCTATCCGGACGCTCGGGCTGACGGACTGGACGGAACGGCTGGCGCAGGAAAACGGGAAGTTCAAGGAACTGATGCAGGCGTACGACAGCGAAGCGGCGCAACGGCCATCGTTGCGGGTACATGCGGTCCGCACCGACGTGGACAGGGCCTTGCGAACCATCCTCAATTACCTCGACGTGGTGACAACGGTTCACGGCTTCGTGTTTTATGAACTGCTTGTCAACGAACTCAACGCCGTCTTCGAACGCTACAGGAACATCCCGGTACAATAATATACGCATACTTTACCCTCACGCCTGATTACTCTTTTTCCCCCTTCTGCTACTTTTTTTGAGTGACCACCTGAGTAATTACAATAGACCATAAAGCAGGCTTTGACGGGTCGTTCAATGAACCCCCGCCGCATTCCCGTCTATGTTGGGTCGTGCTCGTAGGGGCGTATCGCATACGCCCTCCCTTTCGGAATTGAGAATTGAGAATTGAGAATTGAGAATGAAACAGAATTAAATCCCCTTCCCGGGGAGCACGCTGCTCCATTCCCGTGGAGCACGCTGCTCAAGTTGAGCACAAACACAAAAATCGAGGAACACTCCCATTCATGTCATTCTCAATTCTCCATTCTCCATTCTCCATTCTTCACGATCGCTACCCGGCTCTTTCCGTTGACCATTTTTATCACGCGTACTTGCGTGGCGATGCGTTCCGTCATTTCGGGGACGTGGGAGATGACGCCGATTTTGCGTCCCTGCGTTTGGAGGTGTTCCAGTACGTTCACTGCAAGGTTCGTGGTGTCGGCGTCGAGCGAACCGAAGCCTTCGTCGATAAACAGTGATTCCACTTTCATCCGGCTGGAAGACAAGGACGATAGTCCCAGCGCGAGCGCCAGCGAAATCAAGAACGATTCCCCGCCCGAGAGCGAATGTACGGTACGGATTTCGCCCAGCATGTCCAAATCAACTACCTGGAGGGAGAGTGTGTCCGGGATGCGCTGTAGTTCGTAGCGCGGCGCCAGTTCCTGCAAGTGTCTGTTGGCGTAGGCCAGCAGGGCGTCGAGCGTGTAGCCCTGCGCAATGGCCTTGAATTTCAACCCGTCGGCGGAGCCTAACAGAACATTCAGTTTTTTCCAGTTTTCGGCCAACTGACGCTTCTCCCCCAGTTCTTTGCCGTACATCCGGATGCGCTTCCGGTTTTCTTCGTCTTTGCCGAAAATCACTTCTATCTCGGTCAGCCGTTTCCGGATGCGTTCGCTCTCCGCTGTCCGGGAAGACAGCACACCGGCGAGCGAAAGCGCCGTCTCGCCGGGCTGCGGCTGAAGCGGCAAGGCACGGTGCGAGGCAAGGTTTTTCGCCCGATCCTCCAGCGTAGCCCGGGTAGCGGCAAGCTGCTCCTTCAGGCGGCTTAGATACTGCTTTTCTGCCGCTATCCACGCGGCATCCTTAGACAATAAGCCGGCCAACTGTTCCGGGGAAACGGAACCTTCGGCGGCTATCCACGCCTCTACCTGCTGCTGTTTCGCCGTACACTCGCCGGATAGACGGGCGATTTCATCCCGGATTTGTATCATGGCGCCGTTGAGCGCTTCCTGCCGGGCCAGGATGACCTGTTTGTGTTCCGCGGCGGCCTTCAGTTTGCCCGCCAGCGCCTTTTCCCGTTCCGCGTGATGGCGTTCCGCCTCGCCGGCGGACTGCCCGGACAATACGGCCGCCCGTTCCCGTTGCAGGCTGTTCAGCGCGGACAGGCAGTCATCCAGTTTCTTCTGTTTCTCCTCCGCCAGGCGAGTGGCTTCCAGCAGGTTCTTGCGCTCGTTTTCGAGCGTCGCTGCCTGACGGGTGGCCGTTTGCTGTGCCGCCGCCCGTTCGCGGGTGTTCGTTTGCCATTGTTCGGCAAACCGGCGGAGTTGGGATTGCAGGACGCCTTCCCGAAACCGGGTTTGCCAGTCGGAGAGGGTCGTGAGATGGGTCTCCAGCTTGGCGAACAGGTTGGCCAGCCGGTGGCGGGCGTCTTCGTGCAGGGCGGACAGGTGTGTTGAGAGCGTTTTTTGCGTTTCCACCATAGCGGCCGCCCGCTCGATTTTACCGGATACCAGTTGCTTGTTCCGGTTCAACTCCTCTTCCTTCAACGTCTGTTCGCCGACCCTACCGCGGTAGGGATGATGCACGCTCCCGCATACGGGACAGGGTTCGCCCTCGGTCAGGGCGGCACGCAGGGCGGCGACCTCGGCGGGCCATGCCGCGTTGAGTCGCTCCAATTCCTGCTCCAGTGTCCGGATTTCCGCCGTTTGGGTCTCCAGCAGCGTTTGACATTCCTGCTGCCGGGCCGCATGTTGGTCCGCGTCCTGCTGCGTCAACTGCGCTTCGTCCAGCAAGGCGACAATGAGGTCGGTCTTCGGCGCCATTTCCTGGTGCGCGCTGCTTTTTTCAAACCACTGCTCGCATTTCCGGAGGGCCGTTTCCGTCGATTCAATATCCCTGGCGAGCGTTTGGAGGACGGTCTCCGTTTTTTGTACCGCAGCCTGTGCCGCGTTCCGTTCCTTTCCGGCCTCCTCCGCATGGGCGCGCAAGGCGGTCAGCCGAACGTCCATGTCACGGGCGCGAATGATTTCCGGCTTTATCTTTTCCCATACTTCCTTTCCGGTCTGCTGTTCCCTTTCAAACTGTCCGCAGGCTTCGGCCGCCTGTTTCAGTTGGACGGAAACGCTCTCCTGCTCGCTTTGCCGCTTTGCAAGGCCGGACGTATGTTCCTCCAACTGTTTCCGGGCATTTTGCAATGCATGGTACACATCGCGGATTTCCTGTGCGCGGTCAAGCTGTTCCATGCCGGCGTAACGGGGCGCCGCCGCTTCGACAGCCTGCCGTATCTCCGCCAGGTTCTTTTCCGCCTCCCCGACCGACTTGCACAGGCGTTCGTCCTGCTCTATCCATTTCAACTTGGCGGCCGATACGTCTATCGTGTCTTTCAGCAGGCCGGCCGTTTTGCCGAGTGCATCCTTTTCGGCCGCCAGCGCCGCCGTCCGTTCGTCCCTCAGCAGTTCTACATCCTGAATCTTCTGCTGCAACAGCGTATAGTCATATTCGGCCTGTTTCGATTTTTCGTAAATCTTCATTGAAATACGCGAGTAAATCTCGATTCCGGTTAGCTGTTCGAGCAAGGCAGCCTTTTCCTGTTTGCCGGCTTTCAGGAAGAGGGCGAAATCACCCTGCGCGAGCAGTACGGAGCGCGTAAACTGTTCGAAGGTGAAGCCGATTAATTCCGAGATGGTGGCCAGTAATTCCTTTTTCTGTCCCTGCACTTCCTCTCCTGTCGAAAGATTCTTGAGCCGCAGGGTACAGGGACGCAGGGCGCCGTCGCTCCGGTTTCCGGCACGCCGCACCGACCATGTTGCGCGGAAGCGGTCGCCCCGGGAAGACAGGAAATCGACCTCGGCATATCCTTCCGCCGCCCCCCGCCGCAGGACGGTACGGCTGTCGCGCTGGCCGAGGGTGGTATCCCTGACGTCCGGGATGGCGCCGTCGCGCGTGCCGTCGGCCTGGTCCAGGCGCGGCGTGTGGTCGAAAAGCGCCAGGCACAGGGCATCGAGGATCGTGGACTTGCCGGAGCCGGTCGATCCCGTGATGGCGAAAATACCTGCCGAGAATAACGGTTCGGCGGTAAAGTCCAGTTCAAATTCCGCTTCCAGCGAAGCGAGGTTCTTCCCCCTAATGGCCAATACTTTCATGCTTCGACCTCCCGGATAACGGTTTGCAAAAGGTTGCGCATCTCATCGGGCATATCTTCTCCGCCGAAACGCCGTTTGAAGACGTCCGCCGCCATGTCCATGGGCCGGATGGTTTGCAACTGTTCGCAGGTGATGAGGTCCGGTTCATCTTTCCGCTGCGGCGTGGCGGGGGCAATATGCGCCAGCCGTACGGCCTTGTGCCGCAAGGCTTCCCCGGCACGGTACCAGAGCGAAGGTTCGGGTTCCGTAATCATCACGTTGACTTCCAGGTAGGGCGAAGCGGCGGTAACCTCCCCGTCGGGTAGCGCATCAATCGCGTCCAGCACATCGGGAAACGGCAAGGGTAAGGGCGGGATACTCCACAGCCCGGCGAGCGGCTGGAAATCCAACCGCTCAATCCGGGTTTCGCCCTTGCACAGTTCCACCAGCGTAACGCCCTGCCGGTAGTTCTTTTCGGCAAACGACATGGGCAACGGCGCGCCGGCATAACGCACATTGTCGCGTCCCGACACGCGCTGTGCCCGGTGCAGGTGTCCCAGCGCCGTGTAGGCAATTTCCGGCGGGAAGGCATCCGGCGAGACCCCTTCCAGTCCGCCGATAAAGGCATATTCCGAGCCATCGCGCCCGGAAATGTCCGCGCCGGCGACCTGCAAATGTCCCATGGCCACTACCGGCAGGGTCTTGTCCGGAACGGCCCGGTACAATGCCCGGTACATCTCCCCAACGCCCCGGGCATAACTGTCCGCCGGGGGATAGTCGCCCTGCCGCAAATAGGGAGCAGCGATGCACCAGGCAGCCGTGCGACCGTTTTCCATCAGCGGAACCAGCAACCGGGCATAATCAATCTCCCCGTCCGGCATTCTTCTCACCGTGCCCCGGATGTGGATGTGCATCTCTTCCAGCAGCGGATCGGGCGCCTCGAGCCGGGAAGCCGAATCGTGGTTACCGGCAATAATCACGATTTGCAACGGCGGATGTTCGGCGGTAACCGCACGCAGGAATTGATAGAACATTTTTTGCGATTCGGCCGAAGGATTGGGCAAGTCAAAGACGTCCCCGGCAATCAACAGCGCATCCGCCTGCACTTCACCGATTCGTTCCCTGAGCCAGGTGAGGAAATGTAGATGTTCGGCCTTGCGGTCATATTTGTAAAACGTTTGTCCCAAATGCCAGTCGGCAGTGTGAAGAAGTTTCATACGGCAAATTCAAAGATACGAACGCAAAGATACGAAAAAAAGGAGGGTGTGTCAGATCGGAAGAGCGTCG
>JAISOP010000218.1 GCA_031275525.1 Tannerella sp. | reverse complement strand
ATTCCGGTACGGTCGCCGGATGTTTTGTGTGGACGGCGATTTCGAAGCGGTGGACTTTCCCTTCCGGTGATTGCAGGGTTTTATCGTCGATTTTCTTCGCGTTGCCGGCTCGGACGATTGCGCCGAAAGTGCGGTGAAGGATCGGGTCCCGGCGGTGGATGTCGTCGGTTCCCTGCACTTCGGCGGTTACCCGGAATGGTTTGCTGTGGACGTTGTGGTGATACCAGCCGACAGCATCCGGCAAATTGACGGGGACGTCGGGTTCGATAATTGTTGCCAGACTGTCGAACCGTTCCCTGTACGCTTCGCGAAACGACGCGTTTTCATAAGGACAGCCGTTGTAAAGGTCGCTGCATTCGTACTTGCCGTATCGCGTCCGTTCGTTGCGCCAGCCGTCGTTGCTGGCGGTAACGGTCTGGGGCGTCTTCGTTGCAATCTCGGCGACAATGAGGTTCCGGTTTGCGTCAATCCAGAATTTGTACGAAATATCCCCGTAAACCGCTTCAAGGACGCCGCGTTTGACGTCCAGGGTCTGCTCGAAACCGGACGCCGATACCGGCGGGTTCGACGGACTGATTTTCACCGCACCGACTTTCAGCAACTGTCCGTTTTCGTCGATCGCGTCAATCCGGGAAATATAAAACCGCAAATTTCCCGCTTCGTCTATCCACACATTAGCGGCGACTTCGCCGTTTCCAAGCGGCGCCGTCTCATAAGTATTCGTGCCCGGAGTGTCCCAGACAAGCTTGTACGGCGACGACTCATACCGGTCGCCGCAGGATATGAAGCCGGCCAGCGCCGGTAACATGAAAAGGAACCTGAAATTTCTCATTCTCACTATTGTTTAGGTGTTATACATTATAGATTATTTTGCCGGGGGAAATGAAACGACCCACTTCCGCCGGTTTGACCGTTGCTTGGCCGTCAGGCCACCGTTTCCATCCGGCAGCCGACTCTCCTCCCCGAAAATGCAATCGAGACCAGGATGATTTTCCGGCCTTCGGCAAGATAGGCTTCGTAATATCTCCGGTCGCGGATCTGTCCGGCCGCTTCGTCCAGCAGTTTGTCCAAAGGCCGGTCGGCGCTATATTTGACCTCGGCCACGACCGTGACGCCGGTCTGTTCCCATACCGCGTCGATGCGCCCGATGTTGGTCGATATTTCTCCCTGCACCCTGAACCCCAGGAAATACAGCCATACAAGCAGCAACGAGTGGTAATACTTTTCTTCGGCGATATGCAGCTGATAAGGCACGCGGGCGATCATCGCCCGCAGGCTTTGTTCCAGCCCTTCGCCGTCGCAGGTCCTGATCTGCCGTCGCATGTCGGTGTGCAGTCGCGTCATTTCCTCCATCGGCAGTTCGGTATATGCCTTGAACAGGTGATCCGTGAAAGCGTCGCGCACTTCCAGGTTCGGCGGTTCAAGGCGGTAAATCCGTTTATAGCTTTCCTCATCCCGCGTGATGTCCTTTATGGTCAGATAGCCGGTCTGGAAGAGCAGCGGGATGATTCCCAGGCACTCGGGGTCGTAGCTGCTGAAAACGGCTTCCTGCACTCGAATCGGCTGCAGGAAGGATTCGATGTCGTTGCGCTTCTTGAGCAACTCAATCAAGAAGGTGGGCGTACCGGTACGGAACCAGTAACTATTAAATTCTTGTTCCTTGAGGAACAGCAGGGTACCGAACGGATTGTAAACCGACGTCTTTCCGTCCCACGAATAGCCGTTGTACCACCGGCGGATATTCACCAGCAGCGCTTCGCGGGTGAGGGACAGTTCTTCGGCTGCCGCGTCCAGGTGTTCCGGGAAGTTGCTTTCCAACTCTTCCTGTGTGATGCCGCAAAGGGCGGCATAGTCTTTCGAGAGGGTAATATCCTCCACATTGTTCAGGGCCGAGAAGACGGACAGTCCCGAAAACTTCGACACGCCGGTCAGGAAAATGAACCTGATGTAATCGTCGGCGCCCTTCATCACCTTGTAGATGTCGTGAAGCGCTTCCCGCATGGCGTTGATTTCTTCGCTCGACCGGTTCATGACGTCCAGTATCGGCACGTCGTACTCGTCTATCAGGATGACCACCTTCTCGCCGGTTTTGCGGTACATCTGCTCGATCAATTCATCGAAACAGCCGGATGCATATTCACGGGTAAGGTGAATGCCGACATTCCCGGCTTTCAATCTTAAAACGGCAGACAGATCCTTTTCGATCTCTTCCGGCGTTCGGTGCTTTATCTGCGTCCAGTCGATCCGGATAACGGGGTATTTCCGGCTCCAGTCCCACCGGTCATGGATGTAAAGTCCCCTGAAGAGGTCTTCCCGTCCGGTGAACAGCGCGTCAAGCGCACTGATCGTCAGCGACTTTCCGAAGCGGCGCGGACGCGACAGGAAATAGACTTTCCCGGTAGTCGCAATCCGGTAGAGATACGGGGTTTTATCCACATACAGGTAATGGTTGCTGCGGATATCCTCGAACGACTGTATTCCTATGGGCAAATTTTTCATATAAAGTGATTTTTTTCTTTGCAAAGATACGAAAACAAAACGAGGCTCGATTGCTCGATGTAAAGCCCCGGTACCGAAACGTCCGGTAACCGGGGCTTGTACCGTTCAATATCCCGGATTCTGATCCAGATTTTCATTCACGTCGATCTCGCTTTGCGGGAAGGGCAGCAGATAATGTTTGCCCGGGTCGAAGGCACGCCTTACGCCGCCCGGATCAACAAGGGTCGGAATGATCTGTTCGGCCGTCTTCCATCGCAGGATGTCGCTCCAGCGGAGGCCTTCGAGCGCAAACTCAACCCGTCGTTCGTTCCGGATACGTTCCCGCAGTTCGTCCTGCGTCAGTCCCTCCGGCAGGGGAGGCATATCGACACGCGCCCGCACCCGGTTGACGGCCGAATAGACGTCGGCGTCGGGGCCGTTTGCCTCGTTGCGGGCTTCGGCATACATCAGCAGTACGTCGGCATAGCGGATGAGGATCCAGTCCTGCTCGCTGATGGTACTGTAGTCGATCGGCAGCGCGTCCCAGTTGCAGTATTTGACGGGTTCATACCCCGTGCCCGAAACGGCGTTGTAGGAGAACGACACTTCTTGGCCGGCCGAATTGACGGCCGTGTCGTCAAAGCCCTTGATCGTCAGCAACAGCCTGGGGTCGCGGTTCAACCGCCAGTTCGACGGGTCGTAGAGCGGCGAGGCCGTGATCGGCAGGCCGTCGATGCACTCGTAGGCATCTACCAGTTCCTGACGCGGATTGACCATCGCGTGCCATGCCCAGCGGACGTCGAGGTCGGTTTGGATGTCGGGACTCAGATAGCGGGCCGAAAACATGATTTCGGGATTGTTCGTCTGGCCGGAAGCCAGGAACAGCGTCCGGTAGTTATCAAACAGGTTGAACTTGCCGCCCTGTATGATCCGGTCGGTCAGTTCGGCCGCTTCCTGCCACTGCCGGTCATGCAGCAGCACGCGGGCTTTGAGCGCCTGCGCCGAGCCTTTCACCGCGTGCCCGTCGGAATATGGCCCGTCGGGAAGGTGGGTAATCGCAAAGTCGAGGTCGGTGTAAATCTGTTGCATCACTTCGTCCTTTGTACTTTGCTTCACCTTGGCCTCGTCGATCGTGACCGAAGTAGTGTACAGCGGCACGCCGCCGTAGTGTTCGGCCAGCATATAGTAGAACATGGCTCTCAGGAAACACACTTCGCCCTTGTAGCGGTTCAGCGTAGCTTCGTTCAGGGGCGTCCGCTCCACATTGTCGAGGAAGAAATTGCACGAACCGATGCCGGCATAGCAGTTGTTGTAAATCGAGCTAATCAGCCCGCCCGAGGTCGGCAAAATCATTCCCTGTGCAAGGGCAATCACCGAGACCCCCTGGTTTCCGCTCACGTCTCCTCCCATGATGTCGAAGTCGGCATCCTTATGGTTAAAGGGGTAAGCCAGCAGGCGGGAATAGACGCCGGTCAGCGCCATCGACGCCTCGGCCTCGGATTTCCAGAACGTCTGGCCGGTGATCTGGTCGAGGGGATTTTTGTCGAGGAAGTCGGAACAGGAGAGTGCCTGGATCAACACCATCCCGGTCGTAAAGAGTCGGATATACTTCATATACTTGTTCATAATACCTGATGTTTAGAGTTTTACTTTGATTCCGAAAGCGCAGGTCGTCAACTGCGGATATACGCTGTAATTGCTGGTCAGGCCGGAGCGTTCCGGGTCGGAGCCGGGATAGTCGGAGAGGGTCAGCAGGTTGTCTCCGGAGAAATAAACCTGGAGACCTTTCAGTCCCAGCCTGTGCGCAATGTTCGACGGGAAATGATAGCCGACACGCAGGTTTTTCAGCCTCAGATAGGACGCGTCGAGCAGCCAGTAGGTCGAAGCCGTACCGGTCACCGGCAGGTAAGACTGTTCATACATGGCGGGATAGCTATTGGTCGAACCTTCGCCCGTCCACCGGTTGTTTACCAGGTCCATCGTCGGAGGCGACCCCTGCACATAAGGCGTATAGCCCCATCCCGTATGCTGGCCGCTAAAAAAATTCTTTATGCCGCGGATGCCCTGGACAAATACCGAGACATCGAAATTCTTCCAGGAAACGTCCAGGCTTCCGCCGTAATAGAATTTGGGGAAAGCGCCGTCCACCACCACCCGGTCGTCGGCATTGATTACGCCGTCATTATTCTGATCCTTGAATTTCAAATCACCGGGTTTCGGGTTGTAGGGATGAAGCGGACCGTTGTCGATTTCGGCCTGGTTCTGGAAAATGCCGATCCATTCGATCAGGTAATACGAACCGTATGGCAGGCCTTCCTGTACGGTGGTATTGCCGTACGTGGGACTGATGATTTTCAGCACTTTGTTTTTATAGGTCGACAGGTTGAAGGTCACGCCGTATTGCACTTGGCCGATGCTGTGGCGGTGTCCCAGCTCAAAGTCCCAGCCCGTGTTCTGCATCTGCCCGCCGTTGACCGTTGGCGCCGACAGTCCCACGCTGGCCGGGATGGGAATGCTGTACAGGATACCGTCCGTCAGTTTCCGGTACCAGTCGGCCGTCAGCGAAAACAGGCCGTTCCCGACGCTGAAGTCCAGTCCGAAGTCGGTCACGGTCGTCGTTTCCCACCGCAGCGCCTTGTCCGTCAGGCGGGTCAGCCTGACGCCCGATTCCAGCGAGCCGAACGGGTAGGAAGTGGTTGACAGCACATCCTGGTACGGATAATTACCCACATTCTGGTTCCCCAGTTTGCCCCACGAGCCGCGGAGTTTCAGGTTGTCCAGCCGGTCGAGCGCTTTCAGGAACGGCTCTTCCGAGATTCTCCACGCGGCCGAGACGGAGGGGAAAAGCCCCCAGCGCGTGTCGGGAGCGATGCGCGAAGTCCCGTCGTAGCGGGCATTCGCTTCAAGCAGGTATTTACCCTTGTAATCGTATGCCAGCCGTCCGAACAGCGACCGGATGGCCCATTCGTTGGCCGTCCCCGACGTGGACTGGTTCAGGGAAGAACCTCCGTTCAGTTCGGCCATATCATCCGTCGGGAAATAGGTCCGCGAACCGGCCAGTTCCCGGTAGAAGGAAGCTTCCTGGTTGTAGCCCGCCAATACGTTCAAATGATGGTCGCCGCCGAACGTTTTCTGCCAATTCAGGGTGGAATACAGCGTGGTCAGCAGCGTGGTGTACATATTGTCCCTGACGCCCTGATTATATACGGCGCCGTTGTGCGCCCACGAGCCGTCGTTGAAATAGTAGTTATCGACGGCATGTTCATGATTCTTGCGGAACAGGTAGTCGAAATCGGCCGCCCCCTTGGTGTACCAGTGCAGGCCGTCGGCCAGCTTGACATCGACATACAACTGAGGCCTGAGCGTGTAATTGTTCCTCGTATTCTTCCCTGCGGCGATGATGGCCATCGGGTTCCGCACGGTCCATTCCGCAATATCGGCGCTGTATCGCGCCACATATCCGGTCGATCCGTCGGGCAGCGTCATCGTGGGCGTGTAGTTAGGCCCCGGCCCGTAACAGTGCATGATGAAATAGGTTTCGACGTGCGCCCCCTGCACGTCCTGCGTGATGTCCTTTTTCATCCCCTGCACATTTCCGCCGACGGTCAGCCAGTCGGTCACCTTCGTTTCTACGGACAGCAGCATGTTATACCGCTTGTAGTCGTAGAGCGGCACAATGCCGCCCTGGTCCAGGTAGCCGACGGAGAGGTTGAAAGTCGTCTTTTCGTTCCCCCCGCCGATGCTGAGGTGATGACTGTGCACGAAGGCCGTTTTGAACATATAGTCCACCCAGTCGAAATTGGGATAGTTCACCGGGTCGTTCGGGTGGCTCCGGAAAGCGTCAATCTCGGCCTGACTGAAATACTTCGCCTTGCCGGAACGCTCGTTGGCTTCGTTCCACAGTTCCATGTAGTCGGCCGAATTGGTCAGCAGTTCGGGCAGCCGCGTAGCCTTCTGCGCCTCGAACGAGCCGTGGTATTCGATCGACACCTCCCGTGCGTTGCCCCGTTTGGTTGTCACCAGGATGACGCCGTTGGCGGCTCTTGCCCCGTAGATGGCCGCCGAAGCCGCATCCTTGAGCACGGAAACCGACTCGACGTCGTTCGGATCAACATCGGAAATATCGCCCTGCACGCCGTCCACCAGCACCAGCGGATTGCTGCCGGCGCTGCTGAACGTGCCCACGCCGCGGATACGCATCGTACCGCCGTCGGCGCCGGGCGTGCCGCCGCTCTGGTTAATCTGCAGACCCGACACTTTCCCCTGCAACAGGTTTTGCACGTTGGGCGTGGGGCGTTTGGTCAGTTCCGCTTCACCCACCGTAGCCACCGAGCCGGTCAGGTTGATCTTCTTCTGCGTCCCGTAGCCCACTACCACCACTTCCTCCAGACGCTGCAAGTCCTCCTCCAGGACGATATGCAGTTGCGTCCGGTTGTCCGCGGCGATTTCCTGCGTCACATAGCCGATGAAGGACACGACCAGCGTGGCCCCCGGCGATACCTCCAGACTGAATTGCCCGTCGGCAGCAGTGATCGTTCCGTTCGCCGCCGCGCCTTTTTCCACCACATTGGCGCCGGCCACCGGCTCGCCCGCCTGATCGACGACCGTACCCCTGATCCGGGCGCTGCTCTGTTCCGGTTCGCTCGCTTCCGGCGGGTAGCCGTCGGCGGCGAACGTCATACCCGTCCCCACCACCATAAGCAGCAGCGACAGGATCATCCCTCTTTTCATCCATTCAAATTTGGCATCTTTCATGCCGTTCGTCAATTTCTTTTTCATACTTTTTCATGTTTAAATCATATTCGAATCGGTACTTCTTTTAAGTCCGTCCGGCCGGAAAACAGTACCGGGTATTTTCTAGCCTTCCTTTTCCCGAGTTCAAAATCTTTCCCTTTCTGCATAGGCGGAAACAATACAATCTTAAGACGCTCGGTTTTACAATCATTCCTTCTTTTCTTTAACAGGTATAATACGTTGATTTATTGATTGGTAAATTCCTACCGACCGGTATCGGACGGCGAGTGGAGGCCATCCGGCGCCGCGTGTCGCCCGTTAAGCGCCCCCTGTCGCTGAGTAAGCGACACGCGGCGCGGGATTATCGAAAAGACGCGCTGAGTTAGCGAAACGCG
>JAISOP010000128.1 GCA_031275525.1 Tannerella sp. | reverse complement strand
TGGCTCGGAGAAAACGGAATGCGCTGGCATTGGAATATTTGGATAAAGTCGGCCTGAGGGAGTGGGCGGAACACATGCCGAACGAGATGTCCGGCGGCCAAAAGCAGCGCGTCGCCATTGCACGCGCCCTGATTGCACAGCCGCAGATTATCCTGGCCGACGAACCGACCGGCGCACTGGACAGCGTGACCACCATCGAGGTGATGCAGCTGTTGCGCCGGGTGAACCGGGAGGGAATGACGATTATCATCGTTACGCACGAACCGTCGGTATCCGATGCAACCGACCGCATCATCCGTCTCAAAGACGGCCTTATCGAACGAATCGAAAAAGGAGCCGGACATGTTTGACTTCGACAACCTCCGCGAGATTTGGAGTACAATGAAAAAGAACAAACTCCGTACCTTCCTGACCGGTTTCTCGGTCGCGTGGGGTATCTTCATGCTCATCATCCTCCTGTCCGCCGGCAACGGGTTGGGTAACGGCATTGCGCATAACTTCCGCAATATGGCGGAAAATATGGTGACCTGCTTTCCGCGTTATACCACGTTGCCTTATAAAGGTTTCCAGCCCAACCGCCGGATTGAATTTACCGAAAGGGACATTCGGGCCATCAAACGCAATCACCCGGAAGCAGACCTGATTTCACCGGTCAACTACCTCAGCGATACGCTCTCCTTCAACGGCGAATATATGACGATCGATATGCAGGCCGTCTATCCGGATTACGCCTCCATCCGATACCTCCCCATTCATGCCGGCAACGGGCGTTTCATCAACGATGTGGACCTGGCACAGCGGCGGAAGGTCATTGTGATTACGCCGCGGATGTCCGGCGTGCTGTTTCGCGACAGCGTCCCGCCGTTGGGACAGTATGTCAAGCTCGGCAACCTCATGTTCCTGGTGATCGGCATCTACCGGGATGATGACCGGGGGATGGATGCGCCGGCCTTTATCCCGTTTACGACCGGGCAGATGCTGTTTGACGGCGGCTACCGGATCCGGCGAATCAGTTTTACGCTGAAAGGCGTGGACACGGAAAAGGAAGCGGATGCGTTCGAGGAACGTTTCCGTGCATACATGGCGCATCGTCACCAGTTTGATCCGGCCGATAAAAACGCCATCGGCCTGTGGAATACGGGTAACGAATTTCGCATGTGGCGAAACATGACCAACGGCATCGCCCTGTTCATCTGGATTATCGGTATCGGGACGCTGATGGCGGGCATCGTGGGCGTGAGCAACATTATGCTGATTACCGTCCGCGAGCGTACCCGGGAGTTCGGCATCCGCAAGGCCATCGGCGCCAAACCGTCCTCCATCCTGCGGCTGATTATCGTCGAATCCGTGCTGGTGACAGCCGTGTTCGGATACATCGGCATGGTATCGGGCATCGGGTTGACGGAGTTGATTAACCATTTCATGGAAATGGCGGAAGCGGCCTCGGCGGGCGGTGGTAATCCGGGGGAAAACG
The DNA here is from genome assembly GCA_031275525.1 of Tannerella sp. Taxonomy (GTDB): domain Bacteria; phylum Bacteroidota; class Bacteroidia; order Bacteroidales; family Tannerellaceae; genus Tannerella. The sequence goes on along the minus strand of JAISOP010000128.1, from coordinate 7,790 downwards.
TGAGTATTTTCCGCAATCCGACGGTGAACCTGAATATTGTCCTCTCGGCCACCGGACTGCTGGTGGCGGCGGGCGTGCTGGCCGGATATTTCCCGGCACGCAAGGCCGTGAAAATCCCGGCAATTGAAGCCATCCGAACGGAATAAACCAATACCCAAGAAAAGGCTATGTTTGATATAGACAGATGGATAGAGATATGGGTCACCATCACCCGCAACAAGACGCGCAGCCTGCTGACGTGCTTCGGCGTGTTCTGGGGCATCCTGATGCTTGTCATCCTGCTGGGGTCGGGCAAGGGAATGAAGAACGGTTTCCTGGGCAACTTCGACGGGTTTGCCACCAACTCCGTTTTCTTCTACACCGACCGTACCAGCGAACCCTATAAAGGATTCAACAAGGGACGCTGGTGGAACATGCGCAACCGCGATATCGAAAGCATCCTGCGCCTTGTGAACGGGATCGAACACCTCTCGCCCATTATCTGGGGCGCCCGCGGAGAAAAAAACATCGTCTTCGGGCAAATGACCGGGACGTTCGGCGTCAAGGGCGTCATGCCCGGATTTTTCCAGATCGAACGGCAGGATGTGTACTACGGTCGCCTGCTGAACGACATCGACACGCAGGAAAAACGGAAAGTGTGCCTCATTGGGACGGAAGTCAACAAAGCCCTCTTTCACAACGAAGACCCCTGTGGGCAATACATCCGCGTGAACGGGCTGTACTACCAGGTGGTGGGCGTCATCAAGGCCAAATCGCCCAACGTCAACATCGGCGGGCGTTCGGAAGAATCCGTCATCCTGCCCTTTACGACCTTGCAGCAATCCCTGAACCAGGGGGATATTATTCATTTCATGGCCGTCAACGTCCGGCAGGGCTTCCCGGTGAAGGCCGTGATCGACGAAATTACAACCATCCTGAAAACGCAGAACCAGATAGCGCCCACCGACCCGCAGGCCGTAGGAGTGGTCAACCTGGCCGCCCAGTTCTCCACCTTCGAGATGCTTTTCACCGGCATTGACATCCTGGTCTGGCTGGTGGGCATGGGGACGCTGCTGGCCGGCATCATCGGCGTGAGCAACATCATGATGGTCACGGTCAAGGAACGCACCCGGGAAATCGGCATCCGGAGGGCCTTGGGAGCCAAACCGTTTAATATTATTTCGCAGGTAATGAGCGAAAGCCTCCTGCTCACGGCCCTGGCCGGATTGATGGGATTGAGCCTGGGCGTGTTTGTCCTGGACTTTGTGAGCCGGGTGCTGGCTGCGCAGCCCGCCGACAGGGATATGATTTTTACCAATCCCGAAGTGAGCATTCAGACCGCCGTGGCCGCCACCGTCGTACTGTTGTTCAGCGGGCTGCTGGCCGGGCTGATTCCCGCCTGGCGTGCCATGCAAATCAAGGCGATCGACGCCATCAGGGAAGAATAGTAAATGGGAGCGTATATTATATGTGCCATGTGGATTGTGATCGCCACCGCGGGTTTTCTATACTTCCGTTACGAAGACAGGAAAGCGGCCCAATCAACGAAATCCAAATCAACGGAATCAACAAAGTAGAAGGATGAAGCATTTCAAAAGAATGCAAGAAGCAAAGGATTACAATATACGCCGGACGTATATGATGGGGCGCTGTCGGCAGTGCATGGATATACATCCTGCGTTGTACACCGTGTACAACGGGGCTTGTACAGTGTGTACAACGGGGCTTGTACACGGTGTACAAGGAGGCTTGTACAGTGTGTACAACGGACGTGGTACGGTGTGTCCCCCGAGCGAGGGACGGTGTGTCCCCCGAACGTGGTACGGTGTGTCCCCCGAGCGAGGGACGGTGTGTCCCCCGAGCGAGGGACGGCGTGTCCCCCGAACGAGGGACAGTGTGTCCCCCGAGCGAGGGACGGCGTGTACTCCGAAGGGAGTACGGCGTGTACTCCGAAGGGAGTACAGTGTGTACTCCGAGGGGAGTACGGCGTGTACTCCGAGGGGAGTACAGTGTGTACTCCGAGGGGAGTACGGCGTGTACTCCGAAGGGAGTACAGCGTGTACTCCGAAGGGAGTACAGTGTGTACTCCGAAGGGAGTACAGCGTGTACCATGTGCGGGGGACAGTCCGCAAGCGTGGGACAGTGTGTATTATTGAGTTATGGACATTAATTCTATCAATATAAAGAAATGAAGAATCGTTTAGTAAAAAAGATCATGCGTACCATCCTGCTGACCTTTGTGGGAGCAGCGGTGATGGGTACATTTTATTTCCTGTGGAAAAAGGCGCAACCGGTGAAGGTGCAATACGAGACAGTCGCTCCCGAACGCGACACGGTGGAAACGAAAACCGTGGCCACGGGCAACGTCGAACCGCGCTTCGAAGTCCTGATTAAGCCCCAGATTTCGGGCATCATCTCCGAACTGCTCAAGGAAGCGGGACAGATGGTGAAGGCTGGTGAAATCATTGCCCAAATCAAGGTCATCCCCGAAATGGTACAGCTCAACAGCGCCGAATCGCGCGTCAACGTGTCGGAAATCTCGCTCAAGCAAGTGGAGGAGACCTTCAAACGCGACGAACAGCTTTATAACCAGAAGGTCATTTCCACCGAAGAATATGAAACCTCGCAGGCGGCGTACCTGCGGGCCAGGGAAGAGCGCGACAACGCCCGCAACGCATTGGAAATCATCCGCGACGGCATTGCGCAAAATTCCACCGTCGCCAGTACGACCCAGATCCGGAGCACCATCACCGGGATGATCCTCGACATTCCGGTCAAGGTGGGCAATTCCGTTATCCAGAGCAACAACTTCAACGACGGGACCACCATTGCGTCCGTGGCGGACATGAACGACATGATTTTCCGCGGCAACGTCGACGAAACGGAAATCGGCCGCATCCGCGAAGGGATGCCGATCAAACTGACCATCGGCGCACTGGAGAACCAGTCGTTCAACGCCGTCCTGGAATACGTTTCGCCCAAGGGGGTGGAAAAGAACGGCGCCATCCAGTTTGAAATCAAGGCGGCGGTGACGATCCCCGAAGGCTCGTTCATCCGCGCCGGATACAGCGCCAATGCCGAAATTGTGCTCAAGCGTGCCGAAGACGTGATGACCCTTCCCGAAAGCACGGTTGAGTTTCACGGCGATTCGGTCTTCGTTTACCTGCTCAAGGAAGAAACGCCGGAACAGGTGTTTGAGCGCCGCCAGGTGCAAACCGGCCTGAGCGACGGCGTCAAGATTGAAATCAAGGACGGTTTGTCGGCCGCGGACAAGGTACGCGGTTCCGTGATCGACCCGAAACTGAAGAAATAATCACCCGGAAAGAAACTGCCTTATGAAAAGAATCATCCAACGGCTGCTCGTGGCCGGCCTGCTCCCGGCGCTCGGCCTTTCGGCCGGGGCGCAGCCGCCGTGGACGCTGGAAGCATGTATCCGGCACGCGCTGGAACACAACATCCAAATCAAGCAGGGCGAACAGGAACAGGCTGCCCGCGAAATTGAACTCCACACAAGCCAACACAGCTGGCTGCCCAGCCTGAACGCCGGTATCGGACAGAACCTGGACTTCGGGCGCTCGCCTTCAAAAGACGGCCTCATTGTGGATCGCAACTCGGCCAATTCCTCCGTTTCCCTGCAAATGAGTATGCCTGTGTTTGAGGGATTCCGCATCCCGAACAACATTGCCGCCCGCCGCCTCAACCTCCAAGCGGCCGTCGAGGCGCTGAACAAGGCCAGGGAAGACCTGGCCGTCGGCGTCGCCTCGTACTTCCTGCAAGTCTTATACAACAAGGAGATACGGCATATTGCCGAGTTGCAGATCGCCCTCACGGCTGAGCAGGTACGCAGGACGGAAGCGCTTGTGAATGCCGGCAAGGCGCCCGCCTCGCAACTCTACGACATCAAAGCGCAGCAGGCCAAGGACGAGGCCACCCTTACCGAGGCGCGCAACAACGTCAGCCTCGCGTTGCTCGACCTGGCACAGTCGCTCGAACTGGAACATTTCGGCAAGGATTTCGACATCTCGGCGCCGGAAATCGGCGACCCGGTTGCCGAACTTGCCGCCTGCCTGCTTCCCCCGGAACATATCTATGAGCACGCCGTCGCCTTCAAGCCGCAGATACGGGAACAGGAATACCTGCTCGAAAGCCAGAAGAAGACGCTCAAGGTGGCGCAATCCGGCTACTACCCCAAGTTGAACCTGAACGCCAGCTACGGTAATGGTTACTACCACTATTCGGGCAGCAGCGACGTGGTCAACACACCCTTTGGCGACCAGTTCCGCCAGAACGAACGCAAGACCATTGGCCTGACCCTGTCGATCCCGATTTTCAACCGTTTCGAGGTACGCAACAGTGTTCGTTCGGCACGCGTGGCCATCGTCAACCGCGAGTTGATGATGGAAAACGCCAAAAAAGCGCTGTACAAGGAGATTCAGCAGGCCTACTTCAATGCCGCGGCTGCGCAGGAGCAGTACCTCGCTTCCGGGAAAGCGGTGGAGGCCGGCAGGGAAGCCTTTACCTACGCCGAGGAACGTTATTCGTCCGGGAAAAGTTCCGTTTTCGAGTACGGCGAAGCCCGGACCAAATATGCCCAAAGCCTTTCGCAGCAAGCGCAGGCGAAATACAACTTTATCTTCCGCGCCAAGATTCTCGACTTCTACAACGGCAAGCCGATTACGCTCTAGCGTTTTGCCAGCCGTTCCCAAATGCACGGGGGAAATAATGAATCTTTACCTCTCTCCCTAAGAGGGTGTGTCAAAAGCCCTCCCGCCGTCAGCTAAAGCAAACGGCGGGAGGGCTTTTGACACACCCTCGGGGGCATCGGCGGAAAGGTCTGCTTTTGAATCCTTGAATCTTTCCTATTTTGTGAGGCTGATTTCGTGGAGCGGTATGCGGTCGCAGGCATTTGGCGGACGGACGCGCAGGAGGTGAGTAACCGTAGGCGCTACTTCCGTGGCCTTGACTTCGCGGTAGATATGTTGCGGTTGGATGCCGTAGCCCATAAAAACCAGGGGGGTCTGCACGGCGTTGTTCCGCACCAGTTTTACCTTTTCACCGGGTAATTCGTTGTTGACGGCCCATCCCGGTTTCAGGCTGATGATCAGGTCGCCGCGCCCGGCAGGGTACGTGCCGTAATGGAACCCGGACATGGCTTCGTTCCAGATCCCTTTGCGTAGCGTCATATCCGTTGTCACGCGTGCTACGCCGCTGAACTCGGCTACGAAATCGGCTGCCTTGTCCTGAAATTCGACCAAATCCAGTCCGGACTCCTCAATCACCTTGCGGTTGAGATAAATCTGGTTGTTATAAAACCCGCTTACCCACACTTTCTGCCCGTAGATGGCCATCAGGTACATGTTCAGCAGCGCGGTGCAGCGTTTGGGGTGAAACTCCCCGCCGGGCATCCCTCCGGCAGGCTCCTCTTCGCTCTTGAAATAGCCGGCGCCGGAGAAGACGACCAGCGTGTTCTTCAGGCCCACCTTTTTGTCAACCAGGTTCAGCAGTTCTTCCATATCCTTGTCCAACTGGTAATACGTGTCCTGGATTTCACGCGTGTATTCCTTCGCCTTGTTTCCAACGTAATTCCCGGCATAGAAGGTGATGGCCAGGTAGTCCGGGTCGGGACGCATCCCGAAACCGGCGTATTCAAAGAACTGGGCGGCCAGCCGGTTGACTTCCTTATTCCCCAGGGGAGAGGTCTTGACTTTGGGATAACAGTCAACGGTTTTCGCCTTGAAGGTATAGTTGAAGGCCACGCTTTCCTCGACGTAGGGCAATGCCCCGTACTGCCCGGGCGGGAGCGACGGGCGCCACGTCAGGGCATCTACCCGCACCGGCAGCGACTCGGGACTGTTGTTATAGCGCTCCACATACCAGGGGACGTTTTTGTAGTATGTGGTGGTTGCCCATTTGCCGTTCAGGTTGTCTATCCAGAAAACGCCGTTGGCTACATGGCCGGACGAAAGGATGGCGCTTTCCGCGTCGGGTGCGATGGCATAGACTTCGCTCCGTCCCCGGGAAGCGATTTTCAGTTCGTCGGCAATGGTGGCGGCCAGCAGGTTGCGGGGCGAATAGTGGTCGTGCGTGAAGTTGCCCAGATAGTCGGGATCGTAAAGCGACGGGACTTCTTTCATGTGCTCGAAGTCATAATAGATATTACCCGTAATCCCGTGATTGCAGGGATTGGTCCCGGTGAACAGCGTAGCGAATGCGCTGGCCTGTTCCACGTGGGGGAATTCAAACTGAAGGTTGTGATAGACGGCGCCTTCGTTCATCAGGCGTTTGAAGCCGTGTTCGCCGAAGGTGTGGAAAAAGTATTCGAGGTAGTCTCCGCGTAACTGGTCCACGGTGATATAAACCACCAGTTTGGGCGCACTCTGCTGTGCCTGTAGCCCGCAGGTTGCCAGCAGGGCCATAAGGGGAAATATCCATTTTCTCATCCGATGTTTCTTCTATGTGTGATAATACCGTATCCCGAACGTATCAGCAGGCTTGCCGCCAGGGGGATAAAGGCTATGTTCAGGTGTTGCGGGAGGAAAATCCAGGTGCAACAGGTGAACAACAGCGCGGTAAAGTTAGTGATATGGTAGTGACAGGCGGCTTTCCTAAACTTTTTTACGGCAAAGAGGACGACTCCCGCCAGGTGGAACGGGTGCAGCCATCCGACGGACAGGTTGGGCCGGATGGCCGGGTGTTCCGAAGCGAAACAGAGGAAAAAGAGGACGACTCCCGCCAGGCCTGCACAGGAAAACAGCAGGCAGTCCAGCGCCCTGTAACCGCGTTTTTTGCGCCATCCGTACAGGGTTGCGGACAGGGTGAGAAGAAAGACCGACAGGCTACAGGCGAGCGGGGTGAAGGGTGTGTTTTCCGTTTCGTCGTCCGGGAGGGCCTCGACCAGTACCTGCTCGGCCGATACCAGCGGCACACGCCTGCCGTCCGGCCGCAGCACCTCGGCGCCGGCAAAGGCCTTTTTTACGTTTTCGGGCAGGAAAAAGGATTCGCGGAACGTCGCCTTCCGGTCGGTCGGGAGACCCAACACCAGGTCGCAGCCGAAGGTCACCCACGGATGGTTGCGCGTGCAGCGGTTAATCATCTCCCGGAAAGTGACGGTGGGCGTCTCCCGGAACCGTATTTCACCCTCCAGGCACCGTTCGAGCACGGCCACGGGACGGGTCGAGCAGTTGTCGTAGAAGAAGTTGTAACGGTAAACCCGGTTCTGTTCTTCGGCATTGAGGAGCAGCGCCTGCCAGAGGGTTTCTTTCTCGTGCCGGGTCAGGTTCAGCGTCTGTTCATAGACCTCGCTTCCGCGCAGGATGTAATCCGCCAGGAAATCATCGTACCTGTAATAGGCCAGCATGTAATCCGTTTCGCCCTTGGCAAAGCGGTAAATAAAGTTTGGTTTGGAGAAGTCGAAGATGCCGTAGTTAAAGACAATATCCAGGTCGTTCCGGCGGACGGAATCCGCCACTACCTGCCCGCGCACCCGCACGGCGGTATGTCCGTATAAGGTATAAACGGCCCGGTCGTCGGGCGAACAGGTCAGCAGGCTGATTTGCGCCTGTTCGCCCAAAACGGGCTGCGCACCCGCCGACATACACAGCCACAGCAGCAGGCACGCCAGGCCGGAGGCCCTTGCCGCGGACCGGATTTGTTTTTGAACACAAGGACTGTTTTTGCCGGACATGGGGTCTTGGGTTATTTCAGTCCCGTGGCTTCCAGCCACAGGTCGGCCATCAGCTGCCGGCCCGGCAGGTCGGGATGAACGCCGTCGGCCGACCAGTAGCGTGCCGGCGCCAGTTTCATGGCCGCAT
>JAISOP010000109.1 GCA_031275525.1 Tannerella sp. | reverse complement strand
CTGTCATGAATCATTCAAATTTCTCTGTGAAACTCTGTGTCTTCTCCATGAAACCATGTAAGATTTATACGTACGTTCTTTTTTCTTACAGGGAGAAGCACAGAGCCACACGGAGAGATACAATGAAATAAATGGAATAAAAGAGTTTTGAATAGATCACTTAATTAATTTATCAGATAACAACAACCAACTAAAAAGAAAATGTATGAAAAAGAAAATTTTTACTTTGTGTATGATCAGCTTTTTGCTGAGTGGCGTGTTCTCGAATGTGAGAGCAAAAGAGGTAATAACCGGTAAGATTAACAACCTTGACCCTATTACAGTATCTTCATCAAGAACTGTCGACTATACTTTTGTCGATTGCCCGTTCAACTTGACAGTTGATACTGCGGCTGGGACGTGGAGTGCTATTTCCAGTGGTACGAAGCGGTATGTGATTATGAATGATCCCGCTCTACGGCGGCCCTGAAATAGGCATGATACACTACTTTACTACATTAATGGTGTGGAAAACAAAGTGATTTTGGGTGAAGATGGGAGTTGGCCGAGCATTACAATTCCACTTCCGGTGAAGACTGCAGGTAGTTATACAGTCTCTTTCGGATATAAGAGAAAAGGTACATCGGCAGATATATTGGCGCCGCACTCTAACTCTTATACATATCATGTTTACGATGCTCCAAAGGTAAGCACCACTCTTGACTTGGAGGGCAAGTTGCAGGGCATTTATGATTCTTTCTATGACCGGACGACGCAGTTCCCGGGAGAAGTAGCGTTTACTGTAACAGGTGGGTCTCCGGATTTGGAATACAACCCGTATAGCGGGGCTGCGGGTTACTGGTATAAAGTTGGGGGAGACAAAACAATCACACTCAAAGATGTTGAGGTCCAGAATCTGATTCCGGGTTCCACCATTGTGCTGAGAGAACCTTTCAACACTTGTAGTGAAAGCTTCGCGACTTTCGTGGTTCCGGAACAGTCATCGACGTCCACTGTACCCAGCCGGCCGGTTTATCTTCCCAAGGTAGCAGGCGCTACGCTGATTCCGGGTGAAGGGACTCATTTTGTGCCGAGCGGGAAAAGTTTCTCCTTCCAGATACTCCCGAAGGGCGATAATGCCGGTTTGAAACCGGAAGTAACGACGGGAGAACGCAATATCCCTCTGCCCGAGGGTGAAGAAGGGATCACCTATAAGCAGATAGGTGAAGATATCTGGGAAGTCACCATCCTTGGCGTACAGGAAGCAATCAACGTGAACGTATCGTTCCCGACCACGCAATCCTCTACGGGCAATGCCGCCGTGGACGGCAACCGGGTCTGGGGTGCGGAGGGCGCCGCATACATCACCTCCGCCACGGCAGGTAGCGCCGGCATCTACAGCAGCACAGGCGCGTTGGTGAAGACCATTACCTACCCGGCCGGTACAACTACTGTTCCGCTTCCGGCCGGCTTCTATATCATCTCGCAGGGAGGCGGCAACAATTACAAAGTGATTGTAAAATAAACGGAAGCTCACTTACAACGGGAAATGAGGGTGTGTCAAAAGCCCCCTCCCCTTATTATACAAGAAGTCCGGGTTTGAGAAAGCCCGGACTTCTTTATCTCCCACCGGTAACCGGTCACGAAAAGTATGATTTTCATCCATGCAAGGCACGAGCCATCCGGATAATTGACCGTTCCTTAGCGAAGGACCATGTCGCGAATCACCTCTTCACCGGCCGAGTCATTCAGCCGCCTGACAATGCTTTCGCGATTCAGCATCAGTTCGTTTCGCAGCACCGACGAATGAACCGACACGTAGAGTATTCCGTTTTTCACATACAGATTCCGCGTAGCATGCATCACCATATTGCCCAGCACAGCGCCCCAGGCACGCCGGATACGGACCTCCTGCAACTTCTGCCTGACCAGCGGATGTGTGTCGTAGAAATGTTGCAGTATCTCCCCGATGCTTTCAGCGTTTGTTCGTTTCATGTTTTTTCCTCCATCGGCACCACGGCGCCTCTATCTGTTTTAAATAGGGTATAGTCCTGATTGATCTCCGCCAATATGCGGTCGAGGTATTTACGGTTGGTATCCGTGATGAAGATTTGCCCGAAACGGCTACCGCTCACCAATTTGATAATCTGCTCCACACGCTCGGCGTCCAGCTTGTCAAAGATGTCGTCAAGCAAAAGGATCGGTTTGGTGTCGCCCAGCATGGCCAGCAGCGTGAACTGTGCCAGTTTGAGCGCAATGAGGAACGTCTTGTTCTGTCCCTGCGAACCACTCTGGCGAATCAGCCGGTCGTCGAGCGTCATTTCCATGTCATCCTTGTGGATACCCGCCAGCGTATGCCCGACAAGACACTCCCGCTCCCGGTTTGCGGCCAGGATTTCCTCCAGCCGTCCCTCGCGAAGCAGGGAAAGATAGTGCAGTCCAACCGTTTCGGCCGACCGGCAAACGATCCGGTAATACTCGTTGAAAAGCGGAGTGAAGGTATTCACCATGCGGTCGCGTTTTTCAAAAATCACTTGTCCGTGCATCCCCAGCTGCATCTCCAAGACTTCGTATAAGCCCCGGTCGCGGCTCTGGTTCCGGAGCATCGCGTTGCGCTGCGTCAGCGCTTTATTATATTGTATCAGCGCATGTAAATAAGTTTTGTCCTGCTGTGAAATCAGGAGGTCCAACAGGCGGCGGCGTTCTTCGCTCCCGCCCCGGATCAACTCCGAGTCGGCCGGCGAAACAATGACCAAGGGCAGCAGCCCGATATGCTCCGACAATTTGTCGTAGGCCTTTTGATTCCGTTTGAACTGTTTGCGCTGTCCCCGGCGCAAAGCACAGAAAATCTCCTCCTTGTTACCGTCGAAATCGTATTCTCCCTGAAGCACACACAGGTCTTCCCCCTGGTGGATCAGCTGTCCTTCGGGCGTATAGGTATGGCTTTTGCAGAAAGAGAGATAGTAAACGGCATCCAGCAGGTTCGTCTTCCCCATCCCGTTATTCCCGAAAAAACAGTTCATCTTGGCCGAACAGTGGATTTCCGCCTGTAGGATATTCTTGTAATTTAAAATAGATAATTTTTTAAGTATCATATCTTTGTGTAACGCTCAGGAGAAAAACATCCTGACGGATGACAGCACAAAAATAAAAAATATACTTTGATTGTAGGCTTATATCCGCGAAAAAAACTAATTTTGTCCGCTAAATCAAGAGCAATGGAAAATTAAAATAAAAACATCATATATGGCAAACAAGAAAAAAGAGAATGAAAAAGAACTGGAAGTCGATGAAATTCTTTCACGTTCAGAGCGTTTTATTGAGAAAAACAAGAACCTGTTGATTTACGGATTGACGGTAGTAGCTGTCGTGATTGGCCTCTATCTGGCCTATCATTACGGATATGCCGTACCGCGGGAAGAAAAGGCTACATTGGCCATTTTCAAGGGGGAGCAGTATTTTGAACGGGATTCCTTTGCCCTGGCTCTGAATGGGAATGGTCTCGACTATGAAGGTTTTGATGTGATTATAGACCAGTATGGTTCCACGAAAGCCGGGAATCTGGCCAAAGCCTACGCCGGTATCTGCTATTACAGACTGGGCGACCCGCAAACGGCTATCAAATACTTGAAATCATTTAGCAGCAACGATACACAGATTGCGCCAGCGATGATCGGCCTGATTGGTGACTGTTATGTAAGCATCGGCGAGGTGGAAGAAGGCATCCGTTATTTTGAAAAAGCTGCATTGAAGGTAAACAACGAAATTCTCAGCCCGATATATCTCAAGAAAGCCGGTATTGCTTACGAAAGCCTGAATCAATACAAGGACGCGATTAACGCTTATACGGCTATCAAGGAGAAATATAACCGGTCGATGGAGGCCATGGACATCGACAAGTATATCACCCGTGCCGAAATCCTGTCAAAGAAATAAATTCATGGCAACCGCGTATCAGCATCTATCTAACTACAATTTCGACAGTGTGCCCGACGCCTCCTTCCTGCGCGTGGGAATTGTCGTATCGGAATGGAATCAGGCGATTACCGAAAAATTACTGGAAGGGGCGTGCAACACGCTGGAACGTCACGGCGTCAAAGCAGAAAACATTTACGTCGAACGTGTGCCGGGCAGTTTTGAGCTAACGTTTGGCGCCCGACAATTGGCCGAACACCGGGAAGTGGATGTCGTAATCGCGTTGGGCTGTGTGATTCGGGGAGATACGCCGCACTTTGACTACGTCTGTTCAGGGGTTACGCAAGGTCTTACATCGCTGAATCTGCAATACAACATTCCGTTTATTTTCGGATTGTTAACGACCGACACGCTATGCCAGGCGGAAGAACGCGCCGGCGGACGTTACGGGAACAAAGGCGATGAAGCGGCGATCACCGCAATGAAAATGGCCGATTTTGTTTGCAGATTGAAAAAATAGGCGTATCTTTGCGTCGCTTTTGAAAAGGGCAGTTACCAGAGTGGCCAAATGGGGCTGACTGTAACTCAGCTGGCTTACGCCTTCGGTGGTTCGAATCCATCACTGCCCACGGACAAACGAGATAAAAGAGATTTTCCGTTTTCCATGTTTTTAGTTCTCAATGGGTACGCGGAAGTAGCTCAGTCGATAGAGCATTAGCCTTCCAAGCTGAGGGTCGCGGGTTTGAGTCCCGTCTTCCGCTCGAAATCGAAAATCACCTGATTATTAATATTTTCAGGTGATTTTTTGTTTGAATATTGCATGAAAACTCAATAGAGTGTTTGTCTTGTGAAACTGAATCAATAAGTGTAATATTGCAGCATGAAATACGAAAACATCAAGAATTACCGGTCGGAAGAATTTCGTCGCCTGACAGGAGTAAAACCCGATACTTTCGCGGTAATGGTAGGGGGGATTGGTCAAGGCATACGCTGCTAAACACGGACGAGGCGGTCGTTCGTCGAAACTGAGCATTGCCGTACGTATGCGCACATTGCTGCCGACTTCGGCATATCTCATTTTTAAGCAGGTTCAAAGTGATGCGGTTCAAGATAGAATAATTTTGTGCAGCAAGCGTTGTAAATCGACGTCACTCTCCCCCTCTCTTGTGGAGAGGAGGTCGGGGGAGAGGTTAGGCGTATGATTCATTCTCTATTTTTGAGAATATACCCTATCTTTGCGAGAAAATTTGGGAAGAGATGAAAATTTTAGGAATTGGGAATGCCTTGCTGGATGTACTTCTCCGGCTGGAAAGCGATGCTACGCTGGCGCAAATGAGCATGAAAAAAGGGGCGATGGACTTAATCGGGGAAGCGCAAATGCGGACCATCCATCAAGCGCAGAAAGGTCTGAAACGCGACGAGGCGCCGGGTGGTTCGGTATGTAACACGATGCGTGCATTGGCGCGTTTAGGTGCGGAGGTCGGATACGTTGGAAAAATCGGCTCGGATGAAACGGGAGCATACTACGAACGGGCGGTCCGCGAAGCCGGCGTAACCCCCTACTTTGTTCATGCGGAAGGCATTTCGGGCTGTTCCACGGTGCTGATATCGCCCGACGGCGAACGGACGATGGCCACGTTTCTCGGGCCGGCAGCCACGCTTTCCGCCGCGGAAATCGCAGACCCAACACTGAGCGCCTATGATTGCGTCTATATCGAGGGCTATCTGATCTCCAACGAAGCCCTGTTTCTGCCCATCCTGCAACGGGTGGATAAACTGGGACTGAAAGTGGCGCTGGACTTGTCGAACTTCAATATTGTCAACGGTTTCAGGGATTTGCTGCAGGAGGTCGTTCCCCGGTATGTACGGATTCTTTTCTCCAACGAAAGCGAAGCGGAAGCGTACACCGGCCTGCCGGCGGGTGAAGCCGTGCGGAAGATTTCGGAACAGGTTGATATATCGGTCGTGACCGTGGGCGAAAAAGGAGCGCTGGTCGGAAGTGGCGGGGAAGTCATTGCCGTGCCTGCGTCGGGAGGAAACCCGGTCGATACGACGGGCGCCGGCGATCATTTTGCCGCAGGGTTCCTCTACGGACAGTCCGTCAACGCCTCGCTGGAGCAGTCCGCGCAGGTGGGCGCACTGCTGGCCGGCCATGTGATTGAAACGGTCGGGCCTCAGATTCCCGGCAACCGATGGGAGCCAATAAAGCTAAAAATCAAAGAGAACATCATACGGTAGCCGTGAAATTCTCTACTTTTGCAACTTCAATTTAAGAATGAATATGTCACGAATAAAATCAATGGGTATCCTTTGCCTGTGCGTGTGGTGGTGCGGATGGAAATCCGCGCAGGCGCAGGACGATAATCGTTTTGCGGTCAGCAAGCAGCTGGAGATTTTCAATGCCCTGCTCAAAGAGGTGGATATGTTTTACGTCGATTCGCTGGATGTGGAGAAAACCGTCCGCCGCGGAATCGACGCCATGCTGAAAGGGCTGGACCCCTATACGGAGTACTTCCCGGAAGAACGCATGGACAATCTCAAATTCATTTCCACCGGCGAATATGGCGGAATCGGGGCCGTCATCCGTCAACGAAACGAAGGCGTGGTGGTGGATGAACCCTACGAAGGTATGCCGGCGCAGCAGGCGGGACTGAAAGCGGGCGACCTCATCCTGGCCGTGGACACGACGGACGTAAGCACGTTTTCGAGCGAGCAGGTCAGCAATTTGCTGAAAGGCGTACCCAATTCCATGTTAACGGTAAAAATACAGCGTCCGGGCGAGAAAAAGCCCCGCAAGATAGACCTCGTTCGCAAGCAAATCGTAGTCAACCAAGTGCTTTACTACGGCGTACGCGGAAACCACACGGGATACATCTACCTGCAGGGCTTTACGGACAAGAGTGCGCAGGAAGTGAAAACAGCCTTTGAAGACCTGAAACAAAATCATCAAATCCAATCGCTGATACTGGATTTGCGGAGTAACGGCGGCGGGATTCTGGACGGGGCGGTGCAAATCGTCAACCTTTTTGTCCCGAAGGGAAAGGAAGTGCTTTCGACACGCGGAAAAATCAAACAGCGCGACCGGATCTACCGGACGCCGCTGGAACCGGTTGACACGGTGATGCCGCTGGCCGTGCTGATTAACGGCGAGTCGGCTTCGTCGGCCGAGATTGTTTGCGGCGCACTGCAAGACCTGGACCGCGCCGTACTGGTCGGCGAGCGTTCCTTCGGGAAAGGGCTGGTGCAAAGCACGCGCGACCTGCCCTACGAAGGCAAGCTGAAGGTCACGATCAGCAAGTATTACATCCCGAGCGGGCGGTGTATCCAGGCGATCGACTATACCCACCGGCAGGCGGACGGCAACGTCACAGCCATCCCGGACAGCCGGACGGCCCTCTTCCACACCTCGAACGGACGACCGGTACGCGACGGCGGTGGTATCCATCCCGACTTTGAGGTGGAAGAGATGCAAACGCCCACGATACTGTATTATTTGGCCAGTGACAATGCGCTGTTCGATTACGTGACACAGTGGACGCAAAACCACAAAACCATACTCCCGATCGAAGAATTTGTCTATCCTGACAAGGATTACGAGACCTTCAAGGCGTATCTCAAGGAAAAAGACTTTTCCTATGACCGTCAGAGTGAGAAAATGCTGAAAAACCTGAAAGAAGTGGCCGAAATCGAAGGCTTCACGAAGGATGACTCGACCCTGTTTATCGATTTGGAGGCGAAGCTGACGCCGGATTTGGAGAGGGACCTGCTCCGTTACGAAAAACAAATCAGGAAACTGATTTCCGTCGAAATCGTGAAACGGTATTATTACCAGAAAGGAGAGGTTATCGAAAGCCTGAAGGAAGACAAGGCGCTGGAGAAAGCGCTGAGCGTTTTGGATGACCCCCAACTCTACCGGAAAACGTTGAACATCACCTCGAGAGAAGGGCTGACATCCCTCCCGTGACGGGTCGAGTTCATGTTCCCTGACAGGATCATTCATTTCAGTGGATTTATTACGGCATGGTTCTTTCCTGTTCGTTTTCTATCATTCCATTCAGACGATTTTTGAGCAATCACCCCGCTTATCGAAAGTATTTTTTCGGCATTTTGCCTGCAAAAGTGAAATAGACGTAAAAATAAAATGTATGAGCGTACGGCGAAATCCTTTTTTCCCTATCTTTGCCTCCATATTTAATCAATCCAAGAAACAAATATGGAAAAAGTTGATTTCAAGTCCGGTTTAACGAAAAGCGTGAACGGCGA
>JAISOP010000090.1 GCA_031275525.1 Tannerella sp. | reverse complement strand
AAAAAGCCTAAAAGACTTAGAATCTTCGATCTATTCCACAGCCTCGGATTCCAGGCCTTCGCCGACCTTTTTGTCAAAGGTAATCTTGAGCGAATAGGCAAATTCGCACGGCTTGGTTTTCGGGAACGACACCTTCAACCCATCGTCGGTCCGCATCCAGGCAACCGGCTCGTCCGAGCCAAGCATCCGGACATTCAGTATTTTCGCGTCGGCAATAGCCTGTTCGTTCAGCGATCGGATGACTGTACCGTTATCGTCCCAATTCAGAACGATGGCGTAGAAATCATTATCCTTCGTCGTAAAACGGATATCCGCAGCCGTATAAGCCGTTGCCGTATGATCGGTAAACGAACCTTGGGTGATTTCCGTAACCCCCTCGCCGAACTTTTTCCAGCAGCGCGTACCGTAGATCGCTTCGCCGTTCACGTCCAGCCACCGGCCGATGGCCAACAGGATAGACGTCTGTTCCTCCGTAATGGTACCGTCCGCCTTCGGGCCGACGTTCAGCAGCAGGTTACCGTTCTTGCTCACGATGTCTATCAGGTCGTGGACAATCTGTTGGGGCGTCTTGTTCTCTTCGCCTTCGATATAGGACCAGGACTTCTTGCCGATGGACGTATCCGTTTGCCACGGGAACTTCATCATCTTGCCCGACTTGCCGCGCTCCATGTCCCACACCTGGATGCGGGTGGGATAACCCTGCTTCGTGTTGACGACCACTTGCGTGTTCCAATCCAGGGCGCAGTTGTAGTAATAGGCCATGAATCGATTGAAATAGGGCATCAGCACCGAGTCGTTGACTGTCCAGTCAAACCAGATCAATTCAGGCCGGTATTGGTTGACCAGTTCGTAGGTCCGCTCCAGCCATTCCCGTGCAATATCGTCGCGGTTGTTGTTTTCCGGCAGCCGTCCGCCATACAGCCGGAGGGTTGTGTCCTGCACGTCGGAGGGGAACTCCATGCCGCCGTTGTAGAACCAGGCATTTTCGGCGCGGTGGGTGGAAAGACCGAAGACGATACCCTCCTTTTCGGCCGCCTCCTTCAGCAGTCCGACAATGTCTTTGCGCGGACCCATCCGAACAGCATTCCATTCGTTCAACTCGCTATCGTACATGGCAAAGCCGTCGTGATGCTCAGCCACGGGAACCACATACCTGGCGCCGGCCGCCTTAAAGAGTTTCATCCATTGGCCGGCATCAAACTTTTCTGCCGTGAAGGCCGGAATGAAATCCTTGTATCCGAACTTCGTGTGCTCGCCGTACGTGGCAAGGTGATGCTTGTATTCGTCAGAACCTTTCCGGTACATGTTCCGCGGGTACCACTCGTTGCCGAAAGCCGGCACGGCATAGACGCCCCAGTGAATGAATATGCCGAACTTGCCGTCCACAAACCATTGCGGGAACTGATAGTGCCGGGCCAGGTTTTCCCATTCGGGCTGAAATACTTCCGTCCCCTGTGGAGAGGCCACGGAATCAATATTGATAGAGGATTTCGTCCCGCCTTGACAGGAACACAGCAACCCAACCACCGATAAAATTGGAATAAGATAATTCTTCATCTCTCTCTCCTTATGTGTTAATATTAAAATATGGGCAAAGATACGGGAAACCCTCTCCTTCTTTTGGTAATATCTCGACAAAACATAACAGCATTTCGACATTTATACTTTGCGCGGCAAGGTTTTGTGCATGGCCGGTTCTGCGGGCAGGGAAGAGGGCGTATGCAATACGCCCCTACGAGCACGCCCCAACATAGACGGGAAATGTCCTCTCTCCGCCGGCAAGGGCATGGGGCGGCCTCGGGCGGTGAGCCGTTAAGCAGCGAGGGCGGCGCAAAAACCGATGCTGTTGTCCGAACTGTGATTTATCCTATTACATTTGATTTTTGTGAGGGCCATAATGAATCAACAAATCATTCCAATCACATCAATCACATGAATCACAAAAATCACAGTTCAGACAAATGTGAAGCCAAGCGCACAAAGCCTTGATTTTTGAGCTTAACCTCTCCCCCGACCTCTCTCCACAAGGAGAGGAGAGAGTGACGTCGGTTGACAACTTTGTTACAATTATTCAACACCCATCCTATAAATCATACAAATCACATAAATCATAGTTCAGACAATTTTCAATTCTCCATTCCCGTGGGGTTTCGTTCCAGGAGGGCGACGTTTTCCACGTGGTGGGTGTGCGGGAACATATCGACGGGCTGGACCTTGCGGATGCGGTATTGGGGATGGAGGAGCTGCAGGTCACGCGCTTGCGTGGCGGGGTTGCAACTCACATAGACGATGCGCTGTGGGGCGGCCCGGAGAATGGTTTTAATCACCTGCTCGTGCATACCGGCGCGTGGCGGGTCGGTGACCAGGACGTCCGGGCGGCCCTGTGTTTCGATGAACCCTTCGGTGAGCAGGTCTTTCATGTCGCCGGCCAGGAAATGCACGTTGGTGATCCGGTTGAGGGCGGCATTGGCGTTGGCGTCTTCGATGGCTTCGGGGAGGTATTCGATGCCGGTGACCCGCCGTGCGCGCCGGGCCAGGAAGTTGGCAATGGTGCCCGTACCGGTGTAGAGGTCATAGAGGTGTTCCGTACCGGTCAGCCCGGCCAGATCGCGCACCACCGAATAGAGCCGGTAAGCCTGCTCGCTGTTGGTTTGGTAAAACGACTTCGGCCCGATTTTGAACCGCAGGTCTTCCATCTGTTCCAGGATAAAGGCTTTTCCGCTGAAAAGGTGTACCTCCCGGTCGGTGATTGTGTCGTTGGCCTTGGGGTTGAGGACGTAGAGGAGGGAGGTGATTTCGGGGAACCGGGTGGCCAGATGGTTGAGCAGGGCGGTGCGCCGGGGTTCGTCGTCCTCGTAGAAGACCACAATCAGCATGACCTCGCCGGTGGTCGCGGTGCGGATGATCAGGTTGCGCAGCAGGCCGCCGGGGTTCCTCAAGTTGAAGAATGTCAACCCCTGCGCCAGGGCGAACGCGCGGGCTTCGTTCCGGATGCGGTTCGAGACCTCGTCCTGTAGCCAACACCTGTGGATGTCCAACACCTTGTCAAATCTTCCGGGGATATGAAACCCCAGTGCGTTGCGTTCCTCCGGCGCCTGCCCGGAGCGGATGTCCTCCTCCGTCAGCCAGCGACTGTCGGAAAAGGTGAACTCCAGTTTGTTCCGGTAGTATTGCGTTTTTTCGGAACCCAGGATGGGGGAAAGGTCCGGTAATTCGACCTTGCCGATGCGGGTCAACTGGTCGACTACTTGCTGTTGCTTGTAGCGCAGTTGCTCGGAATATGGCAGGATTTGCCACTGGCATCCGCCGCAAAGGCCATAGTATTGGCAGAAAGGGGTGGCGCGCTGCGGCGAACGGGCATGGAAACGAACGACCCGGCCTTCGGCATACGCGTTTTTCCTTCGTGTCAACTGGATATCGACCACGTCGCCCGGCACGGCAAAGGGTACAAATACCACCCTGTCATCGTGTTTAACGATCGCCTTGCCCTCGGCGGCCACTCCGCAGACGGTTACTTTCTCCAAAAGGGGTAAATGCTTCTTCATCGTTGATGGATTCGTGTTACTTAAAAACAGCGGATATAGGCGGCGGAATACGTGTCGAACAGATGGTCCTTCATTCCATAGCGGAAGCGGAGGGAAAGGATGTTCTTTTTGTATTCATAATTGAACTTGTAGCGAAGCGAGACGGCATGGTCGCCGACATGCCGGTATCCGTAGAAGCCGGCATAGTCGCAGGTCAGCAATACATTTTTATATCCTGCGCCCAGTCCGAGGCCATACAGCGTGGCATCGTTCTGGCGGTGCACCAGGTCATTGGTCATCCAGCAGTAAAACCCGATCATTCCCTGCACCCGGAGGAAGGCCGAATGGTCTGCGCTGCGCACCAGGTCGCGTCCGGCCGTCAAGTCAAACCAATAGGTGGCGGCATCCGTGTAGCGCGCGTCGCACAGGCGCCCGCCGCTGGCGGTTTTCAGGCTACAGCCGAGCATGAGGTCGCACCATTGGTCACTTTGTAGCAGTTGATAAAACGAACTGACGATCACATCGCCGTAACAGGGGATCGGGGGACGGTTTTCAACGGCGTGGCGCGCCTCTTTCGTCTCCTCCGTCGTGAGGTAGTCTTCCCGTATCACGCCGCTGACTTCCAGCCCGGCACGCCCCTTGGCAAAGGGAACGAAAAGCCGCGCATACACATCCTTCGTCCGGTCGCCCGTGTAATAGTGGTACTCGCCTCTCAACTCTATTTCATAACGCTTGCCGGTCTTGCCGCTGCGAAGCTCGGGCAGCGGAAACGCATTGGCCCCGAAGTAACGCGGAGCGTAGATCAAGAGTTTGGTTTGTTCGCGCCAACTGTCGGACTGCGCATGAAGCAGGGATAAACAACAGGATAGTCCGGTAACAACCAATCCTGTTCTGAGGAAATGAATCATTTTTTTGACTTTATGGCAGCAAAGTTACCGCTTTCTGATAGAATGTCGTACTTTTGCCCAATAAATAATCAATAATTATGAAGAGAATAGTATTGGGAGGAATCCTACTTATGGGTGCGGTCATGTTTTTTGCGTGCACCTCCTCCGGCAGGCAGCCCTTGAAGGCGTTGGTCATTACCGGACAAAACAATCACAATTGGCAGGTTAGCCATGTAGTATTCAAACAGATTCTGGAGAATTCGGGCCTTTTCAGCGTCACCTTTGCCGTCTCACCGGGGAAAGGAGAAGACATGTCCGGTTTTGTGCCGGACTTCCAACCCTACGACTTGCTGTTGTTAGACTACAACGGCGACGCCTGGCCGGAGGAAACCAATCGCCGGCTGCTCGAATATGCCGCGCAAGGGGGCGGAATCATCATCTATCATGCGGCCGACAACGCGTTTTCCCAGTGGCCTGAGTACAATCAAATCTGTGCGCTGGGCGGCTGGGAAAACCGCGATGAACATTCAGGGCCGTATGTTTACTGGCAAGAGGGCCAATTAGTAAAAGACCCTTCGCCCGGCCCCGGAGGTTCGCACGGCAAGCAGCACGAATACCGACTGAACGGACGGGATATGGAACATCCGGTCACCCAAGGGCTGCCAGCACAGTGGCTCCATGCGCAGGACGAACTGTATGACCGGATGCGCGGGCCGGGAAACATCGGCGCCCTGCTCTACACCGCTTATTCCGACACGGCCACCCGCGGCTCGGGACGCGAAGAGCCGTTGATCTTCACCGTAAACTATGGTAAAGCGCGTATCTTCCATACCATGCTCGGCCATGCAGGGAATTCGATCGAAGACAATACGGCCATGCAGTGTGCCGGTTTCCAGACACTACTGCTTCGCGGCGCCGAATGGGTGGCCACCGGTAAGGTGACGCAACCCCTCCCGGCCGACTTCCCGACGGCCACGCAAGTGTCTTTGCGAAAAGATTACAGGGAAAGGAAATAGGAAGTTGTCAGGAAATAAACCATTCTTTAAAATGTATAGTATAAATAGGAAGACCCATTATCGGAAATGGTTATTGTTGTGCTGCGGGTGGTGGCTCGTTGCGTTGCTGTCGTGCAACGACGAAAAAGATAGTACCGTAGATATACCGGGAGAAACGGAAACGGAGGCGGAAGCGGAGGAGCCGGTTTCGACCACCACGCGGCAAGTCAACCAATTCATTGCGGAATATATGGAGGAACTTTACCTCTGGACTTCAACCGTTGACTGGAGGAAGATCCTGCCTGCGGACGAATCCGATTCGTTCGACTTCTTCAAAAAGCTGGTCTATTCCGACGACAAATGGTCTATGTTGACGGACGATATACAGGGGCTGTCGAATGAATTTGAAGGCGTGTCCACCACATTCGGGCATGTCCTGATATTCGGCCGTTTTAAAGATTCCGACAACCTGTTTGCCATTGTGCTGTACGTCTATCCGGACACGCCGGCAGAGAAAGCCGGCGTGAAAAGGGGAGACCTTTTCCTCACGATCAACGGAGATGCAATCACGGAAGATAATTACATGGATTTTTACTATGCCCCCTCGCTGGTGGTGGGACGGGGTATCCTGAGCGACCAGGGAATCATGCTCGACGACCGGACGTTCTCCATGAAAGCCGAAACCCTGTATGAAAACCCGATCGTAAAGGACACGGTAATAGAGAAAGGTGCACACAAAATCGGATACCTCTGTTATACGGACTACACAATGGAATCGGAAAACGCACTGATAGCGCTTTTCTCCGAATACAAGTCGCAGGGCGTCACAGACGTGGTACTTGACCTGCGATACAACGGCGGCGGATACGCACGGACGTCCGTCCTGCTGAGCAGTATCCTTGCGCCGGCGGCAGCGGTAAAAAGGAAAGATATGTTTTTAAAGCAGGTATGGAACGACTTCTGGATGGCGTACCTGAAACAGCAAAAGATTGACGTCAACGAATATTTCACGGACACGCTTGCCGTGAACATGGACTTAGCGCGGATATTCATCCTTACAACAGAAAATACGGCATCCGCCTCCGAATCAACCCTCATTGGGCTGGATCCATACATGGACGTAATCCGGATCGGCGTTGCGACGCACGGAAAATATTACGGCGGCGGACTGTTTTCGGACGAAGAGAACAAGGCGATCGCTAACTGGGGAATGTACCTGATGATCTATCGCTTCGACAACCAAAACGGCGTCACAGCCTCCGGCGGCGGATTGGCGCCGGACATCGAAGTGGAGGAAGACTATTTTCCGCTGTATCCCTTCGGCGACGAGCGTGACCCGCTGCTGGGCGCGGCCCTGGAAGTGATTACGGGGCAACCTGCCGCACGCGTGGCCAAGTCGCCGTATCCGTCGTGTACGGTTTTGCCGATGGAACGTCGCGGTGCGTTGGTCGGAAAAATGATACACACGAACAGGAACTGAGGATTCAGGCTCTGCGAATTACGCGAATTCGCAGAGCCTGTACAGGGAAAAAGCAAGTTTACGCATCAAATATTTGGCTGTTCCGGGAATAATACGTAGTTTTGTACCCGAAATACAAGGAGGATAACGGGTAACAAGGGCCGGACAAACTGGAATAAAGAGCGTTACCTCCGGCAAAACGGAAAATGGGAACGACGGGCGGTCGTTCTTTTACAATCAAGAATATTAAGAAACAAGCCCAGGTGGCGGAATTGGTAGACGCGCTCGTTTCAGGTGCGAGTGGTTCATAGCCGTGCAGGTTCGAGTCCTGTTCTGGGCACTTTTTCTCTATGCGCAGGTGGTGGAATTGGTAGACACGCTACTTTGAGGGGGTAGTGCCGGTAACGGTGTGTGAGTTCAAATCTCATCCTGCGTACGAAGGGAGATTCCCGTTCTCACAGCCCCGTTGGTATAGAAGGAAAAAAAAACTTATTTAGGAATGAATAGGGAGGCGGAGAGTTTGCATATCAAAAAAATATGCTTACCTTCGCGCCCTGATTAGAGAAATGATTTGCAAGAAATATAATAGCGATGTCTAAGATTTGTCAAATTACCGGAAAGAAAGCAATGGTGGGTAACAATGTGGCCCATTCCAACAAGCGGACGAAACGTAAGTTCAATGTGAATTTGTTTTCGAAAAGATTTTATTGGGTAGAACAGGATTGCTGGATTAGCCTGAAGATTTCGGCGGCAGGATTGCGCCTGATTAACAAGATTGGCCTGGATGCCGCCCTCAAATCGGCGGCAGGCAAGGGCAAT
>JAISOP010000082.1 GCA_031275525.1 Tannerella sp. | reverse complement strand
CCCACACCTGTGGAGTCGATTGAAACGTTCCCGGCCAAGGTGGTCGGGGAGTTTGTCGTAGAAAAGCAGGGGACGCCGGTCGCCATCCTGTACCTGGCCGACGAAACGCATCCGCGCAGCAGCCATGCCGTGCTGATAAGCATCAAGAGCGGCACGGAGAAGGACAAGATTTCGACGCTCGAATGTCCCGACAACACCATTTACAAGGCGGGTGACTCTTTTTATGTGAGAGGCTATAACCTGCAGGAGGAAGTCAACGGGCAATGGGGCGCGGTGAAACCCGAAGTGACCACGCTGTCCGTCGAGGGCGACCGGGTTTACGCCTTTAAGCCGGACGTGGTTTACGGACAGCTCGCCCTGGAGGACAGTTCTTACCTGAAGGCCGTGGCGGAGGGTACTCATTACGACTATCTCACGGACCGGGCGCCGGCCGTGACGCGGGCGCTGAGCGCGGCGGCGGAGGTGGTTCCCGTGCCGGAATATACCTTCCCTCTGTATCCGGAAACCCATACGGGAGTGCAGACAACTGCCGGCGAGGATTTTAACTTCACCGCCCAGCATGTGGACCTTTCGGAGACGGTTACTTTTACCGACCAGGTGGGGCATTCCTTCTCGCAGACGGTAAGCAATCATCTCAGTATCGTGGCCGTGTACAGCTTCGATGATAAGGCCGATTATTACATCGTGAACCATACCATCCAGCTCCAGAACCAGGATCTGCCCGATAAGGAATACAAGGATACGAATCATGAGCTTTCCGGCTCCACGGGCTGGGACGTGCGCTACGGCTACGGCCACGGGGTGTTTGTGGATGCCTATGTGCAGGGAGACGATAATAAGAGTACGATCCTGGTATCGACCCATCCCGCTACCACCCAGGGCAGCACCTCTTATGCGGTGGGCGAAACGTACGGCTTCTCGGGCAGCGTGGGCAACAGCGGCGGCAGTATCGGGGCGAATGTGTCGTTTTCAAACACCACCACCACGAGTATTCCCGATGTAAGCATAGAGAACCAGAGCAGGGTTACGACGGGCACCGAGGTCTATACGGTGCACTATACCATCGCCTCGCCCAACAGTACGATCGACTGGGGACGCGGAAGCGACTGGGCGCACCGGCGCATTGATACTCCCTGTAAAATGGCCATTAACCTCTTTGCTCCCGAAGGCTCGTGGATATGGAAGGTGCCGAAAGCCGTGGGAGATAATTCTACCGTGCAGTTGACGTTGCACTTCGCCGCCCGGTCGGAAATCAGTTACGGGGCCAGGAGCCTCTTTACCGAAAGTTCCTATACCTGGGAAACGAAATATCAGGAACGTTGGCACATCATCAACATGAATCCCCCGCGCCGCACGCTGGAGTAAGGCCGCCGGCCGGGATAAAAAAAACCGCATCTGTGGACAGGTGCGGTTTTTTTTTTGATTAGGAACCGGATTGGCGGAGTACGGAGGGGTTTCCCCTTCCCGTTTACCGTGCTTCCGTCCGCCGGGCGCGGTTCTTTATCGGGAGACCCGTCCCGAGCCGTCGCCCCGGAGCAGCTGCTCCACCTCGGCCGTCGATACGGCGTTGAAATCCCCGTAGATCGTGTGCTTCAGGCAGGAAGCGGCCACGGCAAAGTCCAGCGCCCGCTGCGGGTCGGAGGGATAGGTGAGCAGGCCGTAGATCAGCCCGCCCATAAAGGAATCGCCCCCGCCGACGCGATCGACGATGTGCGTAATGTCGTAGCGCCGCGAACGGTACAGCCTGTCGGCATGGAGTACGCCGCCCCAGGTGTTATGGTTCGCATTGACGGAGCCGCGAAGGGTGATGATGACTTTCCCGGCCCGGGGGAAACGCTCCTTCAGCCTCCGGCATACCGACTCGAAGCCGGCATCGTCGATTTGGCCGCCGGCGTGTGCGGCGTCGAACCCTTCGGGCCGGATGCCGAACACCTTCTCCGCGTCCTCCTCGTTGCCCAGAATCACGTCGCAGCCTTCCACCAGCGCCGGCATGACCTCGGCCGCCGTTTGACCGTATTTCCACAGGTTCTTGCGGTAGTTCAGATCGACCGACACCGTGACGCTCCGCCGGTTTGCCGCCCCGATCGCCTCCCGGCACGCCTCCGCCGCGCCCTGCGAGAGGGCCGGCGTGATGCCCGTCCAGTGGAACCACTGCGCCTCGCCGAAGACCTCGTCCCAGTCCACCATCCCCGGCTCTATCCCGGCCATCGCAGAGCCTGCCCGGTCATACACCACTTTCGAGGCGCGGGCCACGGCTCCCGTTTCCAGGAAATAGATACCCATCCGGTCGCCTCCGCGGAGGATGCGGCTTGTCCCCACCTTATATTTACGCAACTCGGAGAGGCACCACTCGGCCAGGTCGTTTTGGGGCAGGCGGGTGACGAACTCCGTCGCCAGGCCGTAATTGGCCAGCGAGACGGCGACGTTGGCCTCGCCGCCGCCAAACGAGGCATTCAGGCTGTTCGACTGGATAAAACGCAAATAGCCGGGCGTGGCCAGCCGCAGCATGATCTCCCCAAAGGTCACTACCTTCTTCATGGCTCGGCCTTTAGGATGAGAGGCTCCCGCAGGGAGGCCGCAAAACGGGCGATGTAGGCCCGGAAGTCGTCCGCCGAGGGGAATCCGTACTTGCTCCACCCGAAGCCGGTGTAGTAGGTCACGGGCGTAGCGGGCCGGTAGGTCGTCACCCCCAGCAGGTGGATATGGGTCTCTTCCCGTCCGGTGACGGCGTGCGTCAGCGTGCAGGTATCCGTCAGCGTCCGCTCCAGACCCGACGGAAAGACCATCCCGACATAGACCCGGCCCACCGTTTCGCTCTCCGGCTCGGCATAGACCACCGAGGCCACCGCGCCGCCGAGGTCCTCGAATACCGCGTCCCGGCCGCCGCGCTTGACAATGCCCGCCGCCACGGGCAGGGCGCTTTTCGTGCCGTACACCTGCGTGACTTTCGTCAACTGCGAACCGGCGTCCAGCGAAAAGACCCGGCTTTCGTCAAACCTTTCCCCGTCCACCTCAACCGGCTCGTACGTCAGGCGGAACGTGGTGCGCAGCGGGCCGTTCTCAAGGACTTCCTGCCCAATAAAGTTCCTGTTCAGCCACAGCCGGTTGCCGGCGTAGGGCGCCATCATGCCGCCGCCCAGCGTACGCCCCACCTTGTAATCGTCCATCCCTTCGCCGTAATCCTCATGATACGACCGCACGCCGGCCAGGTCGTCCGCATACCATTGGTCGATCACCAATCGGTCGGTGCGCTTGTACCAGCAGTCCAGGCCGTTGCTCGGGCCGTCGATCGGCGCCAGCGCAGCGCCGTAAATCCGGAACGCCACGCGGTCGTTCTCCCACGCAAAATCGTCCTTCCGTTCGAGGATAAAACGTCCGTACGTTTTCGGCGCAAACCCCTGCGGAGCGCCGGCCGAAACCGTGTACACCGCCCGCTCCCCGGCCTTTACGCCGGCCTGGAATATCAGCTTCCCGTCGAAGGTGACCTGCGCGGGAACGGTGTCCTGCCGGTCGTTCCGAACCACATACGTTTGCCCCTCGCCCAACACAATCTTCCCGCTCAAGGCGCTCAGCGGCAATTCCGCCATCTCCGTCAAACGGTCGAAATCGCTCGGGTTTTCAACCGTGACGCGCACCGTCTTTTCCTGCGTGCAGGCCATCGGGAAAACGACCGCACACAACAGTATCACTATCCTTTTCATACCCGTTCTATTGCAATTTGTCGGCCGTGAAGGTATCCATGTCGTCATACGCCAGGTTCTCGCCGCACATGGCCCAGATAAAACTGTAATTGCTCGTCCCGGCAGCCGAATGTATCGACCACGAGGGCGAGATGACGCCCTGCTCGTTGTGCAGGAAGATATGGCGCGTTTCCTGCGGCTCTCCCATGAAATGACACACGGCCTGCTCCTCGGGCACCTTGAAATAGAAATACGCCTCCATCCGGCGCGAATGGGTGTGCGGCGGCATCGTATTCCACACGCTGCCCGTCTGCAACTCCGTCAGCCCCATCTGCAACTGGCAGCAGGGCACGATTTCATTCAGGATAAGCTGGTTCAGGATACGTTCGTTCGACGTTGCGGGCGCACCCAGGTTGCGCGTGCGCCGCATCCCGGCCGTGATCTGCGTCGTAGGATAAGCCCTGTGCGCCGGCGCCGAAGCAAAATAAAACTTGGCCGGGCGGACGGCCTCCCTGCTCGAGAAATAAACCTCCTTCGCACCGCGTCCGATATAGACCGTATCCTTATAGGACAGTGCATATTCCGTACCATCTACCGTCACGCTGCCTTCGCCCTCGATGCAAACCACGCCTGCCTCGCGCCGTTCGCAGAAATAGTCCGAGCGGATCAGTTCCACCGGTTCCAGCCCGAGCCTTTCGTTCACCGGATAGATGCCGCCCACAATCAGGCGGTCATTGTGCGTATAAGTCATCCGCACGCTGTCCGGTTCGAAAAACCGCTCTACCAGAAATGCCTTTCTCAATTGCCGGGTGTCATAACGTTTCACATCCTCGGGATGTGTTCCCCAGCGTTCTTCAATACTTGTTCTCATACATTCAGTTATCAATGTTTGTTAATAATACTTTTTTGAGCGTATAAAAGTATCGCTTATATTCGAAAGAGGAGGCCGGAACCGAGGAATATAGATATTTTTAATACATTTGTCCCCTCAAAACGAATGATTGAAAAACAGTTGGAATAACAATGAAAAAAGTTTTTGTCAGTGGATGTTACGACATGTTGCACAGCGGCCATGTCGCTTTTTTTGAGGAAGCCGCCGGCCACGGCGAACTGTACGTGGGGATCGGCTCCGACAAGACCATCTGCGAACTGAAAGCCCGCAGACCGGTGAACACCGACGCGGAACGGCTCTACATGGTGAAGGCGCTCCGGGCCGTGAAAGACGCCTGGATCAACAAAGGTAGCGGCGTGATCGACTTCCTGGAGGAAATCAAAGCGCTCCGTCCGGACATCTTCTTTGTGAACAGCGACGGCCACAGCCCGATAAAGGAACGGCTGTGCCGGGAGTTGGGTATCGAATATATCGTCAGCAAACGGATTCCGCACGGCGCCCTGCCGATACGTTCCACGACCGCCCTGCGCGAAGAATGCCGGATTCCCTACCGGATTGACCTGGCCGGCGGATGGCTGGACCAGCCCTTTGTCAGCAAGCATCATCCGGGCGCCGTCCTGACCGTCGGCATCGAACCGGATTACGAGTTTAACGACCGCAGCGGCATGTCCACCAGTTCGCGCAAGAAAGCCATTGAACTCTGGCACACGGATATTCCGGAAGGCGACAGGGAAAAACTGGCCAAGACGCTGTTTTGTTTCGAGAACCCGCCGGGCACCAAATACGTAAGCGGTTCGCAGGATTCGCTGGGCATTGTCTATCCGGGACTGAACCGGCTGTTTTACCGGGGTGATTACTGGCCGGAGACCATCGAATCGGTCGATGACCCGGATTTGCTGAAATGGATGGAGGAACGTATCTGGCTGATCCCGCTTTTCCCGCGGCTCGCCACCTACGACGTGCTGGCCGATACGAGGGTCACCCCGGACGGCGTACTCCGGCTGAGCCAAGCGGCCGACGACTGCTGGCAGGCGCTTCTTTCAAAGGATGCGGAGGCATGGGGCAAAGCTTTTTCCGCCAGTTTTGACGCGCAGGTTGCCATGTTTCCGAACATGGTTACACCGGAGATTCTATGCGTACTGGAAAAATACAAGCCGTATGTATATGGTTGGAAATTGAGCGGCGCCGGCGGCGGCGGCTACTTCGTTTTCGTAGGCGAACAGCCCGTCGCCAATGCAATACAAATCCGGATAAGAAGATAGCATCATGAAAGGCATCGTACTGGCCGGAGGCTCCGGCACCCGTCTGTATCCCATCACCAAGGGGATATCCAAGCAACTGATTCCCATTTATGATAAACCGATGATTTACTATCCGATCTCCGTGCTGATGCTGGCAGACATCCGTGAAATTCTAATTATTTCGACCCCGCAGGATTTACCCGGATTCCGGCGTTTGCTGGGAGACGGTTCGGATTGGGGCATCCGGTTCGACTATGCGGAGCAGCCGTCGCCGGACGGTCTGGCACAGGCATTCCTTATCGGAGCGGACTTCATTGGAAACGAAAGCGTCTGTTTGGTTCTGGGCGACAATATCTTCTACGGGCAGGGCTTCACCGGCATGTTGCGGGAGGCCGTTGCCTGCGTCGAACGGGAGTGCCGGGCGACCATCTTCGGTTACTACGTGAACGACCCCGAGCGTTACGGCGTAGCCTCGTTCGACGGGCAGGGCAATGTCTTGAGCGTAGAAGAAAAACCGGAACATCCGAAATCGAATTATGCCGTTGTCGGGCTTTATTTTTATCCGAACAAAGTGGTTAACATTGCACGGAAAATCACGCCTTCCGCACGTGGCGAACTGGAAATCACCTCCGTCAATCAGGCCTTCTTGGAGACCGGGGAATTAAAAATGCAATTGCTGGGGCGCGGGTTCGCCTGGCTGGATACGGGGACGCACGCCTCCCTATCGGAAGCCTCTACTTTTGTCGAAGTCATCGAGCGCCGGCAAGGATTAAAAATTGCCTGTCCGGAAGAAATCTCTTACGAAAAAGGATGGATTGACGCCGCTCAACTGGAAAAAACGGCATCTTCCATGCTCAAAAATCCATACGGGCAGTATCTGACGGAATTGATTGCAAACCGTAGATAATTAATCTTATTTATAGCCATGTTAGTTGGTCTGAAACCAAGGTAGAATCCCTATACATTCGTTCCGACCGGAAGAAGGCGATTTGCCCTTCTGCTACTATGACAAAAAAATTGAAGTTTTTTACATCAAGAGTGCATCTTTTTTTTGTCGTACTGAAAAAAAAGATATATCTTTGTTGCGAAATTTTTGAGGGAGTTGAGATGATCTCCTACAAAAATTACAAATTGGCGAATGTTTAATAAAAATTGATAATTATGAAAGCTAAAGTATTACTTTTGACCATGTTATGTGGTGCTGTACTGACTCTGTCTGCGCAGGAATATCAACCTCAGGTTGGGTTCAGTACGGAAAACGGTTCAAAGACCAATTTTAAGAAGAACAAAGCTTCCGACAATATTTTCATTTCGATCGCTGGCGGTGGAAATGTATTGCTGGGAGATTTGAACGGAAATGCAGATTTTGGTGACCGTATTGCTCCTCATGCTGCTATTTCGATCGGGAAATGGTACAATCCGTATTTGGCATTCCGTTTGCAAGTAAACGGAGGACTGATGAACAATTTCAGTGACAACGGCGAGCAGGAATTTCAATGGGTTAACCCTCATGCCGACATCATGTGGGATGTTACCAACTTCTGGGCTCCCTACAAGGAATCAAAAGTGTTTCACTTTATTCCGTTCGTAGGACTGGGATATGGCGTGAGAGCCGGTACAAGCGTTAATGGCATCAGCTATTTACGGTCAGAATCCCTTACAGCGAATGGTGGTGCACAGTTGCTGTTCCGCCTGAGCAAACGGGTAGATTTGTTCTTGGAAGGTCAGTATGTGCTGGTGGGCGACCATTGGAATCGTACGTACACCGACAGGCACGAATACGACCGTCCGTTTGAAGCCATGTTGGGCTTGAACTTCAACCTGGGCAGAAAAGAGTTTGAAGTGCTTGAACCGATGGATTATGCACTGCTGAACGATTTGAACTCGCAAATCAACGCTTTGCGTGCCCGGAATTCCGAACTGGAAAAACGTCCGGAATATTGTCCTGAATGTCCGCCTGCTCCTGTAGCTACAGTAGCAAAGGAATACATGAACAATACCGTATTCTTCCGTTTGAACAGTGCGAAGATCGATAAGAATCAGGAAGGTAACATCTTCAATACGGCTGAATTTGCTAAGAAGCAAGGTGCTGCCATCAAGTTGGTCGGTTATGCCGACAGAAAAACCGGTAACCCCGATTATAACAAGGGCATTTCCGAGAGACGTGCAAGAGCGGTTGCGAAACAGTTGATCGACAAGCATGGAATTTCTTCCAACAACATTTCCATCGAATGGAAGGGTGACGAAATTCAACCGTACGAAGAAAATGCATGGAACCGTGTGGTTATCATGAATACCAACGAATAATCCTCAGTAGGAAGTTGATTATTGATTTTGATAATAAAAAAAGGAGTTGATTGATAATTTATCGCCAACGGAAAAACCGGCGGATACCTGTCCGCCGGTTTTTTTGTGCCCTTTTGTCAAATGAAGCCTTGCTATTTCTCGATTCTGATTCGAGCATCGACAGCAATGATTCCGTTTTCCGTCGCCAGCAAGGGATTAATGTCCAACTCCTTGATTTCTTCCGCGAAACGAAGCAAGGCCGAAAGTTGCACTACAATTTTAGCAAAGCTATGTTCATCAATGCCTTTCTGTCCGCGGGCGCCTTTGAAAACTTTATATCCGCGCAGGGAGCGAATCATGGACAAGGCTTCTTCCGTAGCCAGCGGCGCAAGACCGGACGCAACGTCTCCGAATAGTTCTACAAAAACACCTCCTAATCCGCAAAGGACAATGTGACCGAATCTTTCTTCGTATTTGGCTCCGGCAAACAACTCCATACCTTTCAGCATCGGCTGAATCATCACGGCCTTCGCGTCCGGCAAATTCATCAATCGTTCAAATTCGAGTTTCAGGTGTTTCTCCGAACGGATATTCAACACAACCCCGCCGACGTCGGATTTATGCACAGGCCCCGACACCTTGGCCACTACCGGATAATGTACCTTGTCCGCAAACCGGCGAATATCCGCCCACTCGCCGGATACCAGTTCTTCTACCATCGGAATGCCGGTGGCCCTGAAAAGTTCCTGCACGGACTTGGGCGAGATGTAACCCGATTCGGGAATCCGGTCAATCATCCGACGAATCTGCGGAATATCCACTCCTTTCAATTCGAGATTGTTGGCCAGGGGAGGCGGAGTCTTCAGGATTTTGGTAAGCGCCTCGGCCAGGCCCACTTCGTCGCTGAAGTTGACATGACCCTTTTTCACGAAGAAGTCGGTCTCGTCCCACGCCGTACTGACGGAAGGCAGCACGGGAAAAATCGGCTTCATGCAGGTCCTCATTTTCAGGTCCAATACTTCGTACGCTTCATATACCCGCGTCAGTCCGGGACTTCCGAATATAACGGCGATGCCGTCGAAAAGGTTGTTTCTTTCGCAAAAATCGATTGCCGCCGCCAAATGTTCGGGGCGGCCGGTTCCAAGGATGTCTATCGGGTTGCTGACGGACGAACCGGGAAGCAACTCCCTTTTCAGTTCATCCGCCTCCGGCATTCCCTGCAAACCGGGAATCTCCATGCCTCCTTTCGACAAGGCATCCGTCAGCATCACGGCCGGCCCTCCGGCATGTGTCACAATTGCCAGATTCTTGCCTTTCAAGGCATTCAGCGTAAAGACGGCGCCTACCGTCGCCAGCTCTTCCCGGCTGAAACAGCGTACCACACCGGCTTTGCGGAAAAGCGCCTCCACGGCCAGGTCGGGATTGGCCATCGCACCGGTATGGGACGAAGCTGCCCGCCTGCCCGATTCGGATGTCCCCGATTTAATCGCTGCAATCCGGCACCCCTTGCGAATAAGCGATGCGGTATGTTCCAGCAGTTTGTCCGGATATTTAATACTTTCGATATAAAGCAGTTTGATTTTCGAATCCGTTTGGGGATTGAAATGCTCATCCATATATTCAAGGACGTCCTCCACGGAAATCTGCGCACTGTTCCCGACCGACCACACGGAATTGAAACGCAAACCCATCCGGATGGACGACTCCATGATGAAGATGGCGGTTCCTCCCGAACTGGAAATCATGTCAACCCCGAACGGGTCCATTTCCGGAATCGGAAGCGTAAACAAACTGTGATGATATCGATTCAGCAGACCGATGCAGTTCGGTCCGATCAGGCTGGCGCCGGCCTTCGTGATTACCTCCACAATCTGTTTTTCCAGCAACCCGCCCGCCTCGGTTTCCTCGCCGAAACCGGCTGTGTACATGATGAACGCCTTTACGCCCTTTTCTTGCGCCAGAATCGTTACTGCCTCCAGGCAAAAGGCCGCCGGGATGGAAATGATGGCCATTTCGGTCGGAGGAATTTCCGATACGTGAGGATAGGATTTTAAACCCTGTACCTCCGTTTCCCTTGCATTCACTACATACAAATCTCCCTGAAACGCTCCGTTTATCAGGTTTCTCACACAGTTCCCCCCGGGTTTGGATGTCTTGTTGGAGCCGCCGACAACCACAATACTTTTCGGATGGATAAGTTCACGGTTTATCATAAATTGTTCTTTAAATGATTCGCAAATATAGGAAAAAACGAGGACTTCTTTTGTGTGCACATTTGACTCAAATCCTGTTTATATAGCAGTCAGGACTCGACGCTGACTTTCAGGACGGCGTGACGCTACCCATGCGTGAGATCAGTTATACTTTGCGCGGCATGGTTTTGTGTATTCGGGGAAGAGAGCGAATTCTTTAAGTCTTTTAGGGCTTTTAGGTCTTTTAGGCCTCGGGGGAACAGAACTGCACAGAACCGGTCATGCACAAAACCATACCGTGCACGGTATAACAAGTGAAAACCGGCAATTTGTCAGGTTTGCCGGTCAGTTATGTTTCTTTTGCTATCTTTGCAAGCATAATTAATAGATAACTCCAAGGTTTTATGGATAGACGATCATTTATAGTAAGAGGCGCCTTGCTTTCGGGCGGGTTGATGGTTTTTCCCTCGTGGGTAACGGCCAAGGCTTATGCGGCAAAAAGCGGTGGAAAAGCGGAAGAAGCGTACGCCCTGTTCCGGACGCCCGAATCAAGATACCGCCCCTTTGTGCGCTGGTGGTGGAACGGCAACAGGGTGCAACCCGAAGAATTAATCCGGGAATTGCGTCTGCTGAAGGAAGCCGGCATTGGCGGGGTGGAAATCAACCCCGTAAAATTCCCCGACAACACGGACGATCTGGGTATTCCCAGCCTCGAATGGCTCGGCGACGAATGGATCGACGCG